>JAGWVZ010000846.1 GCA_018970625.1 Myxococcales bacterium
GAACCGGGCACACCCTATACCGGTGTGCTGGCCGATGGACCGAGCGCCGCTGCGTCGAGCTGCGGGTTTAGCGGTACTGCGGGTGATGGTCCCGAAGACGTCTTTGCGGCAGCACTCGATGCCGGCAGCTGGTGTGTGGACACATTTGGTTCGAATTTCGACACGGTACTGCACGCGCGCAGCCGCTGCGAGGATGGCGCGACCGAGCTCGCCTGCAACGATGATTTTTCGGACGATTCCAGTATCCGGGCCAGCCGGATGGAGTTGACCCTTTCGACCGCCACCACGGTCTGGCTCTTCGTGGATGCTTTCGACGAAGGTCTTGGCGGTGAGTACCGGGTGGTGATTCGTTCAGGTCCCTGCATTCTGGACGAGATTTTGTGCAGCGACGGTTCCTATGTGGCCGGTGAGTACTGCGATGCCGTAAACTCGTGTGCAGAAAGCGCCGAATCCGCTGCATGCGAAGTGTTCTGCGAGGATACCTTTGAGTCGACGCCTGGCATTGCATGCGACGGCGTTGCTGACTGCGGCGATGGTTCTGACGAAGTGAACTGCCCGTTGGCCTGCGGCGATGGCGGAGAATATTTCGAGTTTGACCTTTGCGACGGCGATGCAGCCTGCGCTGATGGTACCGACGAAGCGGACTGTCCGGAGTTTGTATGCGGCGACGGCGGGGTTGTACTGGAGGGTCAGACCTGCGACGGTGATCTGGACTGTGCCGATGTCAGCGACGAGCTGAACTGTCCGGATCGTTTTGTGTGCGCGGACCTGTCGGCTTCGTATCCTTCCAGCTACGTGTGTGACTACTTCAATGACTGCACCGACGGTTCGGACGAGGTCGACTGCCCGGTGTTCACCTGCACAGATGGCACTGAAATCCCCCCTGACAACCAGTGCAATGGTTTCGATGAGTGTCCGGATTTCTCGGATGAAGTGGGCTGTGCGGAATCGTTCTTCTGTGCAGACGACTCAGACGTCATTCCTACGCGCTGGATCTGCGACGGGTCCAATGACTGCGTAGATGGTTCGGACGAGGTGGCTTGCCCGGTGTTCACCTGCGCGGACGGTTCCGACGTCATTCCTGAGCGCTGGGTCTGCGACTTCTTCGACGACTGCATCGACGGCTCCGACGAAGTCGGCTGCCCCGTCTTCACCTGCGGCGACGGTGAAGAGATTCCGCTCGACTTTGTGTGCGACGGCGGTTTCCCCGACTGCGCCGACGGCTCTGACGAAGCCGACTGCCCCTGAGCCTCCTCTGGCGCCTGATTCACCGTCCATCGTGAATCTCGCTCCCGGCGACCCGTATGCCACCTGATTACCAGGCATCAGGGTTTACATCAGGCACCACTCGGCCTCGTGTACCTGCACGAGGCCCTGTCGCTGCAAATGCAGCAGGTGCGCCAGTGTGGAGCGATGCGTGAGTGCGTCAGGTGCGCCCGGTGCGTCCTGATACGCGAGCGCAGCAATCACCGCGAGCGGTTGCGGGTCTGCTGTTACCGCCTGCAACACCCGAGATTCCCGGGTGCGGCGATGCGAAATATAGAAATTCAACCATGGCTCGGGGTCGCGAATTTCAGGGCCGTGCGCGGGAAAGAGCACAGGCGCCTGCATATCGCGTACGCGCTGCAGGGAATCCAGATAATCACCCATATCACCGTCTTCGGGATCAATGAGGATGGT
>JAGWVZ010000847.1 GCA_018970625.1 Myxococcales bacterium
GCCAGCAGGCGGATCAGATCTCGTCAATATCGACCTCAACGGCGGTGTCCTTGCGAGCCAGACGCTTGCGCGTCAAGGCCAACAGATCACGGTCCCCCATTTCTTCGATGATCGCTTCGAAAAGGCGCGGGGTCAGCATGTAGAAAGCAGGGCGATTGTGATTCAACACTGCAACGGGTTTCTCGCCAGCGTTGCGCAACACCTCAGCCGGGTTCTTCTTGAACGAGGACATGCTGATGGAAAGGTCGGCGTAGATCACATCCATGACAGGCTCCGAGAGCACGCTAAACAGCTACGAATATAGCGCCAATATCGGCTCTTATCAAGAGCGAGCCCGTTTACTTCCGATACAACCCCGCCATCGCCCTCACCTCAGCCGCCACCGTCTCTCGCAATTCCGCCGGCGTGACCACCTCACAATCCTTCCCAAACCTCAACACATCACCAATCAATTCGCGCGGGTCGTGATACGGCACTTCAAGCTCGACCTCACCCGACTTCAGTCGCCTGAGCTTTTGTTGCGGGTGCCACTGCTCGGCCTCCACCCAACGTGAGCGCCAGGCGTTAAACCGAAGCGTTGCCCACTGCAGTTTGGCCGAGGGGTGAGAGAAGATGCCGTAGCCGTCGTCGAAGCGCTCGGCGATTTTTTCAGGGGCGATTTCTGTTGCCTGCTCGGGTAGCGCCATCGCAGCCTGCAGGGCGTCAACCGCGAAACTTCGAAGGTCCTGTCGCAGATGACACCAGCTATCCAGGTACCAGTTGTCGCGGTAGTACACCAGGCGCTGCGGCGAGAGCTCGCGCGTGGAGGTTTCACCGGTATTGCGATTGAAGTGCGTGACCCGAAGCTGGCGACGGGCGAGTAGCGCGCTTGCGGCCACCTCAAAGAATGCGCCACGGTGGGCTCGCTTCGCAGCCGGCACCAGCCGTACCCGCTGCATCACCTCGGTTGATGGAAACCCGCCCTCGCCCAGCAGCGACTGCAGGCGGCGCTCGAGTGGCGCCACATGCGGAGCCAGCAACCCAGGCTCCACATCGCGCAGCAACTGCTGCATCGCGAGCAGCGCATGGATCTCTGTTGCGTTGAACCAGAGCCCGGGCAGCGCATAACGAGTGGCAGCCCCGTCAATACGGTAGCCCCCTGCGCTGCGGTCAAACACGATGGGCGCATGCAGGCGCTCACGCATGTAGGTGAGATCGCGGAGCAGTGTCGCCCGGGAGATGCCGAGTTCCTGCATCAGCGACGCAAGCGACATGAACCCGCGGTCTCGAAGCAGTCGGTCGATCAGGTAGAAGCGTTCGGTACGGTCCATGGGTCGCAATCCATCAGGGTCGGCAAAAGTGCGCGGGTGCCGCGCGTTCCAGGAGCCTACCGAGGCAAAGTCTCACCGGACGATACTAGGGGCCGGGCGCAGGGCCGCTACCCAGATTTGGATCTCGCGAATCCGCTGGCAGCGCCGTGTCATTTGCGGTTCGGTGGACTGCCCTGCCGCTGCCAGCACCAGCTGCTCAGTCATAGATGCGCCGGTATCAAATACGCACCCGGTTGCCGTGGATGGGTGAACGTACGGTCCGCCGGAAAGTGACAACAACAAAAAGCCGATCGCGAGCATGGGTCCGAGGGGATCGCAGTAAACGACCGAGGGTACGGGGCTCAAGGCTCATGGCGTGAGCCTGCGACA
>JAGWVZ010000848.1 GCA_018970625.1 Myxococcales bacterium
CGTCAAAGACCTGGTCGTGAACGAAAAATGGCTCGGCAGCATCGCCACCGCTATCACCGGCGAGCTCGACAGAGTAAGCCAGACCCTGACCCGCCGCATTCGCGACCTGGCCGAACGTTACGACACTCCGCTCCCGGCGCTAGAAGACAAGCTGGCTGACCTTGCCGACCGGGTGGACGGGCATCTGGCAAAAATGGGGGTGGTGCTGTGAGCGCGGAGATTGATGTTCAACACCATGCCCGTATTCGTCAACGCACCTACGAGGGCCTGAGTGGCAGCGCGGTGCGTACATTGGACGCCCATGACAAACGGATTATGGTTCAGCAGAGCGTTGACCGATTGCGAATGTTGCAAACGGTTATGCGGATGAAGCGGGTGACCGAGCCAGGCGACACTTGCCTGCCCAGCGTCGAGGTACCGCAAAAAGAGACGTCCCCGGTTCTGCACGTTCAAAAAGAGGGATACGGACCATGAACGAGTCCAGCAACGCGAAAGCGGCGAAGCCGCAAGCGTCACTTGTCCCTTCCGGGTACAAGCAAACGGAGGTCGGATTGATTCCGGGTGAGTGGCACGTTTGCTGTTTGTCGGACATTTCAACACAGATCACTGATGGCGACCATCAAACGCCTATTCGGCAACGGAGTGGCTACTATCTGCTGTCGGCTCGAAACGTCCAAAATGGCAGGATTGACCTTTCGGACGTAGACTACGTAGGTGAATCAGAATTTCTTCGGATGAGAACGCGGTGTGGGCCGGAGTTTGGAGATATTCTCATTTCATGTTCAGGGTCGATCGGACGGGTTGCCCTTGTGCCTGCTGCGTTGAAGTGTGTGCTGGTGCGAAGCGCTGCGCTCGTCAGAGTATGTGTAGAAAGGGCTGATTCAACGTTCCTACAGTTCTGGCTGCAATCGAAACAAGCCCAGTGGCAAATCGCTTCGAGTGTAAACCAAGGTGCGCAACCGAACCTGTTCCTGAATCAAATTCAAACACTATACTGTCCTCTCCCACCCCTCCCCGAACAACGCGCCATCGCCGCCGCCCTCTCCGACGTCGACGCTCTGCTCGACGGCCTCGACCGCGTCATCGCCAAGAAGCGCGCCATCAAGCAGGCCACCATGCAGCAGCTCCTCACCGGCCGCACCCGACTGCCCGGGTTCAGCGGGGCGTGGGAGGTCAAGCGGTTGGGGGATGTGGCCGTGATCAAGACAGGCAGTCGCAACAACGACGACAAGACCCCACACGGCGACTACCCCTTTTTCGTGCGTTCCGAAGTCATTGAACGCATAAATAGCTATTCCTACGATTGTGAGGCAATCCTTGTCCCCGGCGAAGGACGCATCGGCGACATCTTCCACTACATTAACGGTCGATTCGATGTGCACCAACGTGTGTATGCAATCAGCCAGTTTGAGGCGAACACGTCTGCGAAGTTCGTGCATCTGTACATGGCGATGCACTTCGGCGGTTGGGCGATGCAGAATACGGTCAAGGCCACGGTCGACTCGTTACGTTTGCCTACTTTTCAAACCTTTAGTTTGCGAATCCCGCCATCCATCGCGGAGCAAACGGCGATCGCCAACGTCCTCTCCGACATGGACGCCGAGCTCGAAGCCCTGGAAGTGCGACGGCAGAAGACACAGCAGCTCAAGCAGGGCATGATGCAGGAGCTGCTCACCGG
>JAGWVZ010000849.1 GCA_018970625.1 Myxococcales bacterium
CTGTAGAACGCGTTGTGGAAGTGACGAAAGCGTTCGTAGTGTGAGAGGTCACGCGGTCGCGCCCAATTGCACACCGAAAGCACGATGCCGGGGTGGGAGCGGCCGACTCGGGAGGTGGCCTGGATGTACTCGGCCGTGTTCTTGGGCTGGCCGCCGACGACCATTACTCCAAGGCGATCGATGTCGACGCCGACAGAAATCATGTTCGTAGCAAGCAGGACGTCAACTGGCGTTGGCTTCTGCGGTTCAGGTCGCCTCTCACCCGGCGGTACAGGCAATGGCGAGTTGAGATACGAGAACTCGACATCCAGCTGATCGAGCAGCATGGGAATGCGTTCCGCGTTGAGCCTGGAAGTAAGTTCGCGAATGCCACCCTCTCGCAGCAGACGCTTCGCCAGTCCGCGCCGCTCGTACTGCCGCAACCGGGTTCGCACATCGTCCTGCACGAGCCGGAGCATGCCGCCAAGCTCGCGGAGCGAGTTGAAGTAGCCGACCAGCGTCATGTACGCATCGGCGTCCTTCTCATACCTCTGAAACAGCACCTGTGCGGCACTCATGGTCGCCACATAGACCCGAATCAGCGTCGCCTTCAGGCTGCGACCGGGAGCGCAGACGCCGACATACAGGCGGCCAGGGACCTTACTCTCTGCCCCTGGCTCTGCGGCGAAAAAGTTGTCGCCCGCATCGAGTCCCGGCGGCGGGAACACTGCAAGCCGTCGTGCATAGAGCTGCTTGACCTGTTCGTCGGCATTGCGCACAGTCGCCGTCGATGCGACGACCTTCGGTCTGACGCGAATGGGGTTGTTGCTACCAGCGGGGGTGAAATCCCATGTGGCGAGTTCATCGATCGCAGTCTCGTACAGGCCGACCATGCTCCCGAGCGGTCCACTGATGAGATGAAGCTCGTCCTGAATGATGAGATCAAACGGACGAAGCGATCGGCACGGATTCGTGGCAGCCCGCGGCAGGTCCTTTGTTCGGTTGTGGGTGTCGGTCTCGTCGATCCCGGGAGCCCAGAACCCGTGCCGCGAGCACTCCTGCTCAACCTTGCCGAACAGAACGCGGGTCGCTCCAACCCAGGGCAACTGCGCAAACTTGTCGACCGTCGCGATCATCATGGTCGGCGGCCGACGGTAGATCTCTTCGTCGACAAGCACAATCGGCAGCCCATCGGGCTCCTCACGACGAGTGAAGTCGCAACCAGTTCCTGCACAGCCGGCGGTTGTGCGGCCCGTGCCTGAGGGCGCTGGATCACATCGATAGTCACTCGGCTTCATCGCATGGCCACACCAAGGGCACGACTTAAGTTGAATCGGTGTTCCACCTCGGCCACCCGCACTGCCGCCATGTGCAGCGGCGCTGATCGCAGCCTTCGCTTCGCTGGTCCAATTGGGCGTCGCCGCCGAGCCAACCCACAGCCCGATGGTGAACCGTTGCCCTTCATTGCCCCAGCGCGACTCACCAGCCGCGAGCGCCCGCCGCCTGAGAACCTCCATGGCACACAGAAGCGCCGTGGCGCGCTGGAACTGCTGCAGCGTCAGCAGGCGCAGCGTGTACCGCATCAGCACGCTCGTGCCGCGCATGCCATCGAGGTCGCCCAGATCCGGCTCCAACCGCCGCATCGCCATCGCGAATGCTGCAAGACCGAGGTACGCCTCGGTCTTGCCGCCACCTGTC
>JAGWVZ010000850.1 GCA_018970625.1 Myxococcales bacterium
CGGCGGGAAACATGGTGAGCGCGCGCTTGCGGTCGATGAGACCGCCGTGAATATATCCGGCGAGTGCACCACCCGAACCAAAAACGGATTGCCCTTTGTTGGTACCGAGCGCCATATCGGGCGGCAGGCCGACGGCGAGCAGGGCAGGCAGGGTAATGAGGCCACCGCCGCCGGCAATCGCATCAATAAATCCGGCCGAAAATCCGGCGAAAATCAGCAATAATTGTTGAACGAGCGTCAGGTCCATGCAGCGGCACCGGCAACGAGAGAGGCGCGCGGGTCGCCGGTTTTGCCGGTCGGGTCAAGCGTCAATCTGCAACAGGCGAATAAATCAACAGGTGCTGCCATGGTAGCCCGTCAAAGCGGAACACCCTCTGGTAGCCAGCCTGAGCAAGCTCCCAGTCGACCTGCACAACCGACATCTTGTGGTCGGGCAGGATGGGCACTTCCGGGTCCTCGGCCCGAAACTCCACCAGCGCGACTCTGCCCCCGGGCCGCAGGGCCGTTCGAAGCTCTGCCAGAAACGCCTGCGGTGCTGCAATCTCATGGTACACATCCACGAGCAGTGCCAGGTCGATACTCTCGGTGTCCAGTCCCAGCGTACCGACATGCACGACCCGAAACTCCACGTTCTGTACGCCCGCTGCCTGCACGCGCGCCTCGAAGCGCTCGCGATATTCCGGCTGAATTTCGGTTCCAATGACCCGACCTTCTGGACCCACCCGCTGCGCAATGGGCACCGAGTGGTATCCGAGTCCGCAGCCAATATCGGCAACGACCATGCCGGGTTGCAGACCAAGCTGCTCGTAGAGCTGTTGCGGAGCCTCTTCGGCGACCCGGTCGTCGCGCTCCAGCCAATCAGCGCCACGGTGGCTCATGGGCGCCGCCGGCACCCGGTTCGGATTGACCCCGTCTGGCAGGGCGGCGCTCCCATCGACCGCGTGCGCGACTTCCGGCTCGCGCACTCCGGTTGGGGCGGACGGCTCGCCCTGCAAAACAGTCGGTGTCTGTGATGCCTGTTGGCCGGCGACCGGCTGGCACGCGGCGGCGGCTGCAACGAATGGAATCAGATAACGGGGCAACGCGCGCATGAAACACCGGGATGCAGGTTGCCTCTGGGATGCGCTGACGGTGCTGGCAGATGCAACGCGTCGCGATTAGAATTAGCGCTTTGCGTTGAAGGGGTTATGGCGCCCCATTCTGGTCTGAACGCCGACCTGCGGGGACTACCGAGCACGACGGTGGGTGCAATCTGGCGCAGTGGGGCGACATGTCGGCGGTGAAAGGAACCTCCTGGTGTTCGGAAGAATTACTTGCGCCGACCTTCGTATGCCGTTATTTCTGCCGCCCATGCACGCACACCTTATCCTCACTACCACGACTATTATTACCCGCGAGGCGGGACTGTAGTCGTTTGTGAGCGTTGCCTGACCCAGACACTACAGCCCCGCCGAAACTGGCAGGGCTGCGGTCGAGGTCGACGGGCTCTGTGATGTTTCGCCGGGGTCATCACACGAGAGAAGACGATGTTAGAGCCTGATGACCATCGACAGATCGCCCAACGACTTGATTTGCTTCATTTTCAGGATGAGGCACCCGGCATGGCGTTCTGGCACCGCCGTGGATTTACGGTGTTTCATGAATTGGAGAGCGCGGTGCGTCGGCGCCTGCGTCAGG
>JAGWVZ010000079.1 GCA_018970625.1 Myxococcales bacterium
CGTGGACGAGTCGTGGGGTGAGCAGGTTCTTATACACACTATCCACAGGATGCACCGGTCGGATCCCACAGTGATCCCACAGGTGTCTGGGTACAGTCGGCCGTGGTCGAATTTATGCGCCGTTGTCTCAGCGATTCACCTGCTGCGTGCATGCGCATTGACCGCAGTGGCTGGACCACACAACATACATTGCGGCAGCAGGGTCGTTCCTGCGTGGCCCTGGTGAGGTACAACGAGCGTGAGCACTGGGTGACTGCGGTAGTTCAAGAAGGGTGTGAATGCAGAATTTTCTTCACGATTTCAGATTGTTACAGTGCATAGTGCTCGCTGTGGTTACCACGATGCCCGTGTGGGCGGTACACGCGCAGTCATCACCTGCTGCGGCTGTGCTGGGTGCTGCTGCCGACCCATCGGGGCGCTCGTTGCTGGTGCGAGTGCCGTCGACGCGTACTGAGAGTGTCTCGTTGCAAATACAGGGACAACCCGTTGCGGTCACGTCATCGCAGCCGGCGTTGCTCGAAGGCATGGAGCCCACACATGAGCTCGTGCTCGAGATGGCCGCGTTCTGCCAGCAACCGGCGGAGTGTGCACAGCCGATTCAGGGCCTGCAGCGCGCGGTAGAAGCGACCTTCAATCCGGGTGAACGGCTGGTGGTGCGCGCTTCGACGGATAACCCAACGCTGTCGGCCCAAACCGACCTCGAACAGATTCGTGCTTCCATTCAGGGTCTTGTGCGCGCGGTGCCCGAACCGGGAGCCGTGAGTGGCCTGCATGCCGCGGCTGGAGCTGAGCTTCGCACGTTGACGATCGTGGCTCGCCTGAGCCTGGCCCAGTCCATGGTGCAGTCGTTCACCGCCCAGCCGCCGCTTTATCCGGCACACGTCAACGTGTTGATTGTCGGGTCACCGGCAGCAGAAACGGACGCCCTGTGTCAGCAGGTTGCAGCAACGGGCGGGCTTTGCAGGGCGGCGGTTGATCCGGCGCGAGCGCCGGAGATGTTGCAGGCGTTGCTCGAAGATGTGCAGCGCATCGAGCGCGTTTCATTTGCCTGTGTCACGCCGCCCGATGATGTGGATCGATCGGCAGCGGTCGCTGTACAGACCGCCGGCGGTACGTCATCGGCGCTGCTGCCTGGCGAGCAGGTGTGGTGTGCGCCTCTGCCCGAGCCTACGCGGGTCATTCCTGTCTGGGTATGGGCCATTGCGGGTGGCGGAGGTTCTGTGTTGCTGCTGGGACTATTGATGTTGATGCGGCGGCGCCCGGTTGTGGAAGGTGTCTCTCCGCTGGACGGGCTACCCGATAACCGTGAGGCCTGGGTCAGACAACATCCCGAGACAGTCGATGAACGGCCAGACTGGTTGTCTGATCCTGCGCTGCATGCCGCACGTGAGCAGCTTCGGTCGGCCGTATTGCCGGTTCCGCCTCAGGGACTGCTGGTGTGGATGTCTTCGCAGCAGCCAGGTCAGGCGCCCATGCCACCCACCGGTGCCATGGAGATAGGTGGCACGGGTGGTGTTCCGCTTTCGAGCGCCGCGAACGCACCCCTCGCACGACTGGTTCGCTCTGCCCCGGCTCAGGCGCCAACGCTGGAGCTGGCGTCGCCTGAGATCGGCGCTCGCGTTCGAGTGAATGGTCGCCCTGCACAACAAGGTCAGGTGCTGCGCCCGGGTGACGAGGTGAGCGTGGATTCAATGTTGTTGCTCGAGTTTCGCATGCCGGTGACAGAGGCTGCCACGCGCATTGAGTTCAACGATTCTCGGGCATTCTCGTCCCTGACTGCCCGTTCAACCACGACTGTACTCGGTCGGGATCCATTGCGATATCAGGGCGTTACGCCGGTCGAATCACAGGTGAAGATCGATCGGTTATCGTCTGATCATGTGGCGTTGTGGTTGTCTGGGGGGGTGTTGTATGTTCGCGATCTGGGCAGCGCCAACGGCACCTGCCTCGACGGCGTTCGTCTGCAGGCGTATGCGGTGTATCCGGTCACGAAGGGTCAACGCCTCGAGCTTGGTGCCGTGGTGGATGGAATAGCGGAGTAGTCGATGCGTATCGCGCACTGGATTGGTACCGACACGGGTCTGGTTCGGGATTCGAACGAGGATGCGTTTTTGTGGATAGGCCCTGAACAGAGCGGCGGTCGCGGCTGGCTCTGGATGGTGGCTGATGGCATGGGAGGGGCCGCTCGCGGCGACCTGGCCAGCGCGACGCTCATGCAGACGGCGGCCGGGTTATGGCCGACCCGCATCGGGCAGATGAACCCACGCGAGGCATTGGCGAGTGTCATTCAGGATGGCAATCAACGGATTATGAACGCCGTGGCGCAGAACCCCGCGCTCAAGGGAACGGGGTGCACGGTGGCCGCGCTGTCGATTGTGGATGGTCGCGCGTGGGTGGCCCATGTGGGCGACAGCCGCGTGTACATGCTGCGTCAGGGGCGGATGGTTCAGCTGACGAGCGACCACGTGGCATCGCTGACCCGCGGGGTCGTGTCGCCCGATGGACATGACACGATGCTGTCACGGGTGGTAGGACGACCCGACCTGCAGGTGGAGTTTTCGCCTCCTGAGGGTATTGAGCTTCAGGGAGACGAGGCGTTTCTGCTTTGTACGGATGGTCTGTGGAGTGCGCTGGAGGAGCGTTATCTGGTGGGGGCGCTGGAACGCCTGCGGGCCCGTGATGCGACCGAGTGTCTGGCCGAGCTGGCGCAGATGCACTGGAGCGACGACAACACGACGGTTGGCGTGGTGCGCCTGGCCAGTCCATCGCCGCTGGTGGTGCTCGACAAGCCCGGATTCATGGAGTGGATTTCGGGTACGGCTCCGACGATCGGACAGGCGAAGACCGTCGTCCTGCAGATGAATACGCAGCTGGTCGAAGACGGAGTGCAGCCTCCGCACTCGAACGTGGAGCTGGTGCCGGTCGTAGCAGCGGTTCCGGCTGCAGCGGTACCGCCGACGGTGGAGTCTGGTAGTTCGTCATCGACCCAGATGTTCTCGCCTCAGCAGATGCAGGCAATGCTGGCGGCCGCTGGATTGTCATCGACGACGTCGGCGGTCGTACAATCAGAAACCGCCCCCCAGGCGCCGGAGCCTTCATCCGAGGGTGTGTACGCGGGCGCGACCCAGACGTTCTCGCCGCAGCAAATCCAGGGGATGCTGGCGGCTACATCAACGGCGGCCGTCCATGATTCGTCAGCGTCGTCCGGAGTCGTCGGCGCGACCCAGACGTTCTCGCCGCAACAGATACAGGCGATGATCGCTGCAGCTCAGTCACCGGTAGCAACAGCGCCGGCTCCCGGTGCGCTTGGCGCCACGCAGACGTTCTCGCCGCAGCAAATCCAGGCGATGATCGCCGGGATTCAACAACCGGCCTTGAGCGCGATGCCGGTCGGTGGTGGTATGGACGGTCTGCAGGCCGCCCATGGTGTGGGGAGCACGCTGCCGCCAGGTCAGCAACACCCGGCCTATCGACCGCCAGTCGTCGTTTCACCGACGGTGGCGAACACCAGCCAGCCTGGAAACGCATCCACCATGGCGCTCTCTCGCGCGACCATTGAAGCCATGCGCCGTCAGGCGGGTATCGAGAACTCTCCTCCACCACGGATTCAGCGCCAACGCACGCAGGCGCTCTCTGAAGAGGAGATGCAGGCGATTCGGGCCCTTCAGCAACCCGATGCGCCACCACCGCGCCGTTTTCCATGGGTGCTGGTCGTTGCCGGAATCACGATTCCAGCGCTGATTCTGGCCGTTGCCTGGTGGCAGGGCTGGTTGTTTCGGGTGATCCCGGCGCCAGCGGTGGAAGGTAGCGCCGAGCAGGTCGCTGCGCCTGAATTACCTCCGCGGCCGGTGCTTCCGCCACCCCCGGCGCCCGAGCCGCGTGCTCCTGATGGTCAGCACGACCTGGACAGCATGCCGTTTTATCGCATTTCGCTTGCGAATCCGGATGGGAGCACCCGCGTGCTGCAGGTCGATGCGCACGAGGTGCTGGTCGAGCAGATGAGCAACCTGCGCCGGCAGGTTCCGGACGTCGATCTGGTCTATCGCACCTCATCGACGCCGGTTTATGAGCTGGCGCCCTGCGATGGTGTACGTCTGTCGGATGGTACAGCCAACTCACGACGACCGGTTTGTGCCGTGCCAGAGACAGCCGAGGTGTACTGCAATGCGGCGGGGCGTCGCATGCCGACGGCTGATGAGTGGCAGGCCATACTGGCGCAGGCCGGTGGTGTGATCGCACCCAGTCGCGGGCAGCTCTGGCAGGTGCCAGCCGATGGCCCGGCTCCCGAACAGGCACGAGATTTTGCAGCAATTCAGGGGGTTTACGATGGATTGCCCGAGGTACTGCGCGGTACGACGGAGCAAATTGCGCAGGGCCATCTCCCCGTTCTGGGCTCGGCGTCTGGTGCTGCTCCGGCAGTGGTCGAGCGCCTGAACCTGCTGTCGATGTTACGCTCGCGCAGTTTCACCCCCGCGGAAGCACCGCTGCTTGGGTTTCGCTGCGTCTATGAAGAGCAGGCTGTGCAGGCGCCTGCAGTGGCAGAAGCTGCACAGCCGCCAGCTGCACCCGCTGACGCGCTTCAGGGAGCGCCGGCCGCTGCAACGCCCGCCGGGAATGTCGCAGACCAGGCTGCACCGCGTGAGGCAGCCCCGGTCGTTCCGCAGCGGACCATTCGTGAGCAACGCCCTGCCAACACATCCGATACAGCGCCGGGTTCAAACCCGTCACCGGCGCCACGTGAACAGGTCGCTCAGGAACCTCCCGCGCAGCAACCCGATCGTCGGTCTGCGCCAGGCGAAGGCGAAGCGGAACCGGGCGACAGCACGTCACCAGCGACGAGCCCGACGACTGCAACGGGTCGCGTACAGCTGATGGACCCTGTGTACCTTCCGCCGACGATTGAGGAATACGAAAGGATCGTACAGGAGGCGCAGGGGGGATCGCGCTGACGTGCGGAATTTGTGCAAATGGTTGCTCTGATGTTGGACCAGAGAGAGCGGATCGCGCATTCTAGGGGGGTCTGGCTTCCTGGATTTCACGGAATCGATATGTCGTTACGTCCCTGGTATTTTACCCGACCTGCTGGTCTGGCGGTCATGGGTCTGCTGTTGACGTCCTCGTTTCTCGGTGCCTGCGGGGGTGACGCACCTGCCGGCGCCGCCTGCCGATCGCAGTCGGACTGTGAAGGCGAGCTGGTGTGTCTGGACGGTTTTTGTCGGGAGAGCGTCGGGATTGGTGAGACGGGTGGAAGCGGTGATGTGACGGTGCCCGATCTGGACGCACTCACGTCGTCTGATTCGTCGTCTGAGCCAGATGGTGGCGGACAGGACGCCATCGCCACGCCCGACGGTGAATCGGCCGACACCGCGGCGCCATCAGACGCCGTAACGGATGATGCGTTGCCGTCGGACGGCGGCGCCGGTGACGTGCTGGTGGATGATACGGGCGACATCGTTGTTGCTGAGGATGTAGCGGTACCGGATGATGTGCTGAGCGCGGATGACACGACCGACGTTGCCGATGCGGGGGACGAGGACGCCGTCCTTTCGGATACGGGTGACACGGACGGCCCCGACGTCGAAGTGCCGGACGTGCTGTCAGACGTGCAGGACGACGTCGCCGATGTGGTGAGTGACGTGGATCCGGGTGTGGATGCCGATGCGTCAACGGACGCTGATACGACGGTTCTGAACGCCTGCGGTGGTACAGCTGACCTCTCGGGTTCGCCGGGTGACAGCTGCAGCGCCTGCGGTGGTCGTCTTGCATGCGCGACGGTGGATTCACTGGAATGTGTGGGGGATACCACCAATGCCTGTGGCGGTTGCGAGGTGCTGGAAGGTGAACCCGGCGACTCCTGCGGCGCCTGTGGCGGCGGCACGCTCGCGTGTAATGGCGCCAATGCGTTGCGTTGTGCCGATGCCGGGGGGTTGAACGAGTGCGGTGGCTGTTCAGTGCTTGATGGCCAGCCTGGCGAAGCGTGCGGCGAGTGCGGCGATGGTGAGTGGGTCTGCGATGGCGCTACCGCCGTGGAGTGCGTGGGTGCCAGCGCGCCCAACGCTTGCGGAGGTTGCAGCGCGCTCACAGGAGCGCCCGGCGGTTCGTGTGGCACCTGCGGAGGCGGTGTTCTCTCTTGCGCTGAGTCGGGAGAATCTCTTCTGTGCACGGGCGCGACGGCCCCCAATCAGTGTGGCACCTGTGGTCGACTTGCGGGTCCAGCGGGCAATGTCGGCGATGCCTGTGGCGCCTGTGGTGACGGTCGCCTGTTTTGCAATGTTGGCGGAACCGCGTTGACGTGCCGCGGTGCGAGTCTGGTGAACGCGTGCGGAACCTGTGGACCGCTGAGCGGCACGCCCGGCGCTGCCTGCGGTGAATGCGGTGATGGCCGTCTGGTATGCAACAGCACCGGCTCGGCGCTGACCTGTGAGGGAGGCTCCGGCAGAAATGCGTGTGGCGGATGCGGGACACTCGCGGGCACCCCGGGGGCGTCCTGCGGTGCCTGTGGTGATGGTCGATTCGAGTGCAATGACGCCGGGACCGCTGTGACCTGTGTGGGCGCCAGCGCCGTGAACGCCTGCGGCACGTGCGGCACGCTGTCGGCTGCCCCGGGAGCAGCTTGCGGTGTCTGCGGTACCCAGGAGTGCGCCACTAGCACCGGTACGGGCGTGGTGTGTAACGACCCAGGCGCCAACGCATGTGGTGGGTGCGGTACCGTGGCACCCGGCGCTCCGGGTGCCTCCTGTGGGCGTTGTGGCGTGGACACGCTCTCCTGCTCAGGACCGTCGTCGACGACCTGCAGTGGAAATACGACGAACGCCTGCGGTGGGTGCACGGCCCTGTCGAACACGGTGGGCAACATCTGCACGAGTTTCTCGTGCTTTGGTGGTACAGGCCGCTGGACCTGTTCAGGCGCCAATGCGCTGACCTGTGACTGCGACGGCCAGATCTGTGGCAACGGCATTCTGGAAGGTGGTGAACAGTGTGACGACGGCAACCGAATCGACACGGATACCTGCGCGAACAACTGCGAACTCAACTTCACCGCCGATCCCGATGATCTCGCCGGTACCTGTGCCAATCCGATTGTGGTCCCACCCAATCAGCAGTTTGTCTGGGATCTGTGTGGGCGTGGCGACAACGAAGACAATATCGCAGGTCCTCAGGATTGCATTGATGCGGTCTCACGCGGTGAAGACCTGGTGTTCCAGTTTACCCTCGCGACACGCTCAACCGTTCGAATCGACGCCTTTGATGCCGACAACTCCGCCGCCGTTGACGCGGTCGTCTATCTGCGTCGTGGTACCTGTTCGGATGCCTCGACACAGGTGATCTGTGACGACGACGTGCCGTGCGCTTCGGGGCGCCCTGAGTTCGGTGGCGCATGCATAGGCGGGGAGCAGCCGCGTCAGGCCAGCCTGACCACCATTCTCGACGCCGGCACGTGGTTTGTTGTGCTCGACTCGTACAACATCACGCGCAGCGGTACGCCGTTCACCTGCGGCGAGACCTATCTGTCCATCCGCAGTCTTTGATCCCGACAGCCGCCGCTGTGGGGCCCATTCACGCCAGAACCTCTTCCAGAAAAGAGGTGACCAGCTTCCACGAGCGAGCTTCGGCGACTGCATTGTACAGAACGCCCGTCGCCGGTGAGTTTGCCGCCGGGTTGGTAAAGCCATGCAGCGTGCGTCCAAACGTGTGTACTTGCCAGTCATGTCCTTGTTCAGTCAGCTCTTTTTGCAGGGCGGCGAGCTGGTCGGGTGGCGCCATGGGGTCATCGTTCCCGTGTAAGACGAGCACGGGCGGTCGATGCGTCGTGGGCGCCAGACGCTGAGTTGGCATTGTGAACAGACCGTGCAGGCTGACCACACCGCGCACATGGCCGCCAACACGAGCCAGATCCAGCACACAGAGGCCTCCAAAACAGAACCCGATGGCGGCTATACGGTCGGGATCGACGCCCGGTGTGTGCTGCACCGCGTCTACCGCAGCGAGCATTCGGCTCTGAAGGAAACGTCGGTCCTCGGTGACCTGCAGCATGAGAGCTCGATTCTCGTCGGGCGATGTCCCGACCCGCCCACCACCATACAGGTCGATGGCGACGCCGACATAACCGAGGCTGGCGAGCCAGGAGGCCCGTCCTACCGCAAAATTGTCGCATCCGGCCCAGGTAGGAGCGACAAGAACAGCAGGTTGAAGACCCTGACGCTGCTCGGGAAACACGAATTTCCCAACGCAGGTTGTTCCATGATGGTCGTAATGAAAGGGCTCAGTCTGCATTCAGGTACCCAGCGTTGCACGAAAGGGTACCCGGAGGCACCCGAAGGCTAACGCGATGCGTCAAATTGACCTTGACTCATTGCGTTATCTGGTTATGGGCTTGAAAAGAGGTTCCCCGTCAAGCGCATGCAGCGTTGTTCTCAGGGGAGCCCGTTGAATACCCGGTACCTCTGAGGTTGTCATGTTGACGCAACTTGTTCTCGAAAAGGCACAGCAGACGGTGGAACGCGCGCAACATCTGTTGTCGGAGTCAGGTGCTGGCTCGGCGGCGGTACGGACGCGCGAGTTTGTATCGCGTACCCTTACACAGCTGCGAGGACGCATGGGCTGGCGTGGCGTGACCGCTCACGAGAGATCGCAGCGCGCAACGGAAGGGTCAGCTTCTGCTCCCATCACGCGCAAGACGCCCCATGTGGCTCTTGAAGACCTTTCACGAGCCGAGCTGTATGCGTTGGCTTGTGAGCTTGATGTTCGGGGTCGCAAGAATCTACGCAAGCAGGACCTGATTCTTCGCATTCGAGAAGCGCAGACGACGTAATCCTCGCGGCGACCGAAAAGTAAAGGCTCAGACTGTACTTGCCACAGGCGGCGTCATCTGGCATCGACAGACCGACTGTTGAGATGACCATGCCTGACGCATACAACCTTCAGACATCGGCTGTTCCCGTGCATGCGGTGCGACGTTCGACTCTCAACGACGCAATCTGTGTGCTCGGTATGTGGGTAAGCGACCCTTGTAGCTGTCGGTGCGGGCCGGGCAGCCGGGTGCGTGTAAACGGTAGCGACGGCAGCATCTTTTCCCCTTTCGTTGTTACGGGTCGACCAGAAGCTCAGGCTTTCAGGGTTGAATCCGTAGCATGCTGCCGTTCATGATTCAGACTTCGCTGACAACCGGGTTGTCGGCTCAAGGAACGCCGGAGGCGTGATGGCCAATTTCTTTCGGGACAATGAAGACCTTCAGTTTTACGCCACCGTCGGGTTGCCGTGGGAGCCTCTCGTTGACCTGACCGAGCTGGGTTACAAGGACCCCGAAGGTCACGCGAGCTTCGACGACGCCATGCAGTTTTATGGTGAGACGCTGGATCTTGTAGGAGGTCTGGTCGCGACTGAGCTCGCCCCGTACGCCGCAGACCTGGATCGTGCCCCGGTAGAGCTGCATGACGGCGAGGTGAAGCAGGCGCCGGCCATGGACCGTTTCTTCAGGAAGGTAGGCGAGCTGGGCCTTCACGGCCTGTGTGTGCCACGCGAGCTCGAGGGCATGAACGCCCCGTTGGTCACCTATATGCTCTCGGCCGAAATGTTTGCTCGTGGTGATGTGGGCGCCATGACGCACCACAGCTTCCACGGTGGCATGGCCATGGCGATGCTCGTGTACTCCATCCACGAGGGAAGCACGCGCTTTGGCGACGACGGGCGCATCGCAGAGACCCGTTTCGCCAATGAAATCAAAGACATTGCCTCAGGCAACGCGTGGGGCTGTATGGACATCACCGAGCCTCACGCGGGCTCCGACATGGCCGCGCTCCGCACCCGCGCCGATCAGGATGCCGATGGCAACTGGCGGCTGAACGGCCAGAAAATCTACATTACGTCCGGGCACGGCAAGTACCACTTCGTCGTCGCCAAGACGTCGCCCGAAGAGTCACTGGACTCGCTGTCGTTCTTTCTCGTGCCGGCTTACGAAGACACGAAGCAGGGTCGCAAGCGTTATGCCACCATCGGTCGCGTCGAAGAAAAGATGGGGCACCACTCTTCGGCCACGTGCCAGATTCACTTCGAAAACACACCCGCACAGCTCGTGGGTAAGGTAGGCGAAGGGTTCAAGCAGATGCTGATCCTCATGAATAACGCGCGTGTCGGCGTGTCGTTCGAGTCGATCGGTCTGTGCGAGAACGCCTACCGTCAGGCGAAGGAATACGCCGCCCAGCGCCCGTCCATGGGCCGCATGATTGCGCACCACGAGCTGGTCGCTGAGATGCTCGACAACATGGAGACAGACATCCGTGGTTTGCGCGCGCTCGCCGCTCACTGTGCCTGGCAGGAAGAGATGGCCCAGAAGCTGCGCATCGCCGAGCGTCACCCCATGGGCAGCCTCGCAGGCGAGATGAAGCAGCTGGGTGATCGCTGCCGTTTCGAGGCGCGTCGTACCACCCCGCTGGCGAAGTACCTGTGCTCTGAGAAGGCGGTCGAAATCTCTCGCAACGCCATTCAGGTACACGGTGGCGCAGGCTACACGAAGGACTACGGCGCCGAAAAGCTCATGCGCGACGCCATGGTACTGCCCATCTACGAGGGCACG
>JAGWVZ010000851.1 GCA_018970625.1 Myxococcales bacterium
GTTGTGCAAGGGCGCCCAGCGCGCGATACGCAGACGCTTTGAGGATGGGATCGGAACCTTCGGCGAAACGCTCGACCTCTGCAAACGGAAGGCGGGTCATAATACCGAAGGCTGCGTCACGCACAGCACGACCCAGCTCGGGAGGCGTCGCGGCATCACCACCGATCGCCGAGAGAGCCGGAAGATTGGCGCTGGTCCCTGCCCCGCCCAGTTGTGCCGCCGCGGCGACGCGCACAGCCAGTTCAGGATGCCCGGCTGTCACAGCTTCGACAACGGCCCAGGGAGACACATCCGTGAGAGCAGCGATGGCGGAGAGCGCCAACAGGGCGGGTTCACCGCCGGAGTTCATGACGCGAAACTGGAGCGCCTGCAGGCGTGACTCACCATCCGCACCGTTTCCGACGAGCCCTGAGGCAGCGCTTCTAAGTTCCTGAGCGCGCTCGGCATTCGCCATGATGGCGAGCAACTCGGGCCACGCCTGTCGCGCTCCCAGCGTGTCGACAGCGGCCTGCGCCACCGCCGGGTCGGCGTCTGCCGACAACGCCACGAGCTCGGGGTTGATGCGTTCATCTGTGAGAGCCGCCATACTCCCAATCGCGTTGATTCGACCTGCGGTGTCGAGATTACGCCCACGATAGAAGAGCTCAAAGACCCGGTAGCTCTCTACAGAGGACGCCGCGAGTATCTGTGAGGCGGTCTGTCGGAGTGCAGGATCTGGATCATTCTGTTGCAGGGCAACGACGGCATCGAGCGCCGCTGTGTCCTGCGACGGCGCCAGCGCCGCGAGCGCAGCACCGCGAAGGACGGCATCGTCGCCAGTAAGCAGGGGAACGACGGCCGCTTCGTACCCAGGGATACCCAGCGTGGGGAGAACGCTCAGCACATTGTAGGTGGCCGTACGATTGCCAGCGCTCAGAATGGACAGAATCTGCTGGTCAAGCTCGGTATCTGTCGCGGCGAGCCGTGCCGAGAAATCTTCGGCGCCGATCAACTCTCCGTCGGCAAGTCGGATGTCTGTGTTGAACAGACTACCGCCGAGAACCGCCTGCCAGAGAGGCACCTGCAGACGCCAGAAACCGTACTGAATATCATCGGGAGTGAGGCCCTGCTCGGCCAGTCCGGGAAAGACAACCGACTGAATTCCGAGCTGCGCGAAGGTAAGGACCGTCTCAGCGGCGATGATCTCCACGTTAGCGACCATGGCGGGGTCGACATTTACGATGACCCTGAGCTGCGAAAGATCAGCATCCGAGATAGAGATCGAGGAGTTGCCGTAGATCGCGGGTTTGCCGTTTCGCAACAGTCCAAAGGCCGCAGGTATGGTGGCCTGTAAGGGGGAATCCGGCCTGAAGGCGTCGGTGGTCATGGGCACGAGCAGATACTGCTCGACCGAGCCAACCCTCATTTGCATGAACGAGTAAACGACACCTTCCGCACGGAACTGAGCGGACACGGGAAGAGCGATGACCGAGAGGATCGCCGCCAGGCCAAAGGTTCGGGCAGTACGCGCGAGTGCACGGGGCCGGTACATCAGTCGCATGCAGGAGCCATGAGGGAGAAGTTGCAGTTGTAGGGAGCCCACTCGGCCTAGCACTGTTGTGATTTTGGGGCAAAAATAACAACGCGCCGTGTCAGGAGATCACGGCGCGTCGTATAAGTAGCGCGTACGGGAT
>JAGWVZ010000852.1 GCA_018970625.1 Myxococcales bacterium
CGACCGGGTGGTCGAACAGGTCTTTGTTTTGCTCGAAGAGAGCGGAGAACTTCACTACTGGCATCTGCTCACGGACTATGTGAACCAGACAGCGCCCTCTCGCGCCGCCGAAGTCCGCGCGCGATTGCGTGACCAGATGCTACCCAAGTTCGTCGAAGTGCTCATGGACGAAGGGGATTTCGAGGGTGTCTCGGAAGCCACAAGCGCCAAAACGTTCAGCTACGACCAGCTGTGGCGCCTGGGTGAGTTTCTGGAAGCCCACGCGCCGGTCATCGCCGAGCGTCTGTACGAACGCGCCATACTTCTCCAGGGTTCGGTTGCGCACTCCAAAGTGGAGTGCGCCAGTCTGGGCGACCGTATTGAACGCACGCTGCCCTTTTTTGAGCGAATCGGAAAACCGACCAAACCGCGGCGACTTCTTCGCGACCTGCTGGAACGACCCAAAAATAACATCCCGCTCAAGCGGGAGTTCGACCGGCTCTTCGGAAACAAGTCCTCGGCATCGTGAAGCCCCCGTACTGCGACCTGATCCGACAGCTGGCCGAACCTGCCAAAGGATATCGCGCAGGTCCCGAAAATGCGCTGCTGGCCGATATTCTGCCGCCGCGGCAATTCCGTTCTGTGCTCGACCTGGGAGCGGGTAATGGAGCACTGGGAATTCTGGCGGGTTCACTTCAGCCAATCGACACAACCGTCACGCTGTGTGAGCGCCAGCCTGAGCTCGCTACCCTGTGTCGAGCAAACGCAGCCGTGATTCCCAACCCGGTCACCGTCGTGCAGGAAGACCTTCGAGAATGGTCACCCTCTGGCCGGTTCGAACTCATTATCGCGAACCCACCCTGGTATGCGTCAGGCGAGGGGCAGGCGTCGTCCAACGCGACGACGCATCAATGCACGCACGCCCTGCACGGTTCTGTATTCGACTTTTGCAAGCGCGCCGCCGATTGGCTCGACCACAGCAACGCATCGGCCTTCTGGTTGCTTTTTCCTTCCGATCGCCTGGCTCAGGCGGTGTCTGCCATCGCACAATCGGGATTACACCTGAACGCCCTCTGGTTGTGTCACGCACGGCATACCGGGGCACCATTTCGGGTCTGGTTGCGCGCTTCGCACGTGCCATCGCTCTGCGAAGTACGTGAGTGCTCCATCCTGACCGCGCGATAGGCAAGGCGCGTGACGGCGCGTCCGCTGACTCCATTCGCTAGGCGGCCTGTGCGCGATCGGACGTTTCGTCGCGGCGCTGACGTACCGCGGCATCGATGGGAATTCGGAGCAGGAGCAACGCGCCGGCAATAAAGAATCCCAGCACGAGCAACAGAGCCGAGCGTCGCCCCATCGCGTCGGACACGAAGCCGAACGACGCGCCCATCATGGAGCCCAGGCGACTGAACATACTCCAGAAGCCAAACATCTGCGCGGCCTGATCGGCGGGTGCAAGCAGACCCACAACCGTCCGGCTTGAACTCTGCGTGGACCCAATCGCGGCGCCCGCGATCAGTGCCAGATAGAAGAATACGGATTTCGGTTCGATACCCAGCACAGACGCAATCTGCGCCAGAAAATAAATACCCAGTGTCCCCGCAATCCACAGGAACAGTGACGCGAGCACTGTCGAGCGCGGACCGATTCTGGATTCGAGCAGGCCAAACCCGACGGCCCCAGCGGCGGCCG
>JAGWVZ010000080.1 GCA_018970625.1 Myxococcales bacterium
AGCGGCGGCCGAAACCTGCAGCACCAGAAATAGTTTTCCGAATTCTGCAGACTCCAGGTGCACTTCCTCGCGTGCATAAATACCGACAAATTTAATGACGGCATCCAGCCCCGCCATGTACACCATAAACGCAAACAGAAACTGAAACAGGGCGGGATTTTTGCGAGCTGTATCGGCTGCCTGCGAGACTTCGCTCCATCCGGCAGCCATGAGCCTTGGCAACGTCGCGTGCTCCCAACCCGGCCGAGCGGGCGTTCGGCTTTTGACCAGCAGAAAGGTCGGTAAAGCCGAAACAAGGAAGAATGCGCCCGTTGCGACCATCGCCATTCGATTCTGCATCAGGTAGGCGGCTGTCTCGGTGTCGGCGTCTGCTCGAATCATCACCATGGTCGCCAGAATGACGCTGGCCAGGCCGCCGAAATACCCGATTCCCCAGCCAATACCCGAAATGCGCCCCATGGAATCTTCGTCTGCGACGTCCGTCAGAAAACTCGCGCACAAAGTCTCGCTGAGCATGAACGCCGTGTTGCTGACAACCAGCATCGACAGCGCCAGCCAGACCTGGCCCGGAGCAGCCAGACCCATCAGCATGGTGCCCATCGCGCACATCACGGTCGCATACAGGAGGTATCGTTTCTTTCGGCCGCTGTAGTCGCAAATGGCGCCCGCCAGCGGCGCAAGCAACAGCGCCAGCGCCGTCGATACCATCATGCCCAGCGCCCATAGCGAGTCGCGCATCTGCCAGTCGGCGGGCACAATATACTGGATAAAGAAACTGGAATACACCGCGGTAATGACCACGGTGGTGTAGCTGGAATTTGCGAAATCGAACATCGCCCAGCCCAGCACTTCATACCACGGCGCACGTGTGGAGCGAAACGGGTTCAGGGCGGCCATGAAACACCATCGGGAGAGGTGACGAAAGAAGACGACGCTGCATAACACGACTGCGAGTGATATCGTTAGCCATTCCCCTCAGCACGCTTTTTGCTGCGAATCGATGTCCGAAGTATCGCTTACAGTGTCTTCAGATACTCGATCAGATCGCTGCGCCCGGCTTCGTCCAACAGAGGATTTCCGTCCACATCCACCAGCATGCTGTCGTGGCCACGATTCGATAATCCCGGAAGCGAATTGTCGTAGAAAGCCCGCTCCACCTGCGTCCACGAAACCGGTGTCGCGTCGCCCACCGGGTAACCCACACAGGCGGGGTCGAAGTCGGTCGCTGCATTGTCAGCGGGCCCCATCCAGAAGGAGGTTCGCCGCTGAGATGCAGGGGTGAGCAGCTCACACAGGTTAGGAATAGAGCCGTTGTGCAGGTATGGATAGCGAGCGAAAATACCGTCCAGCGGCGGTGGCACATACCCCGCCTGTACTTCGACCACCGTCGCCATGGCGTTCGAGATAGCGAGCTCATTCAAACGGTCGGCAAACGCTGCCATCCCCTCTGCACGTTGCAGGTCGGTGCCCACGTCCAGCACCGGGGTCTGTTCGGGATACGTCACCGTCAGGGTTGCCAGCTGCTCGGCCAGGGGCAGCGAAGCTGCATCCGTCAGCTCCCATGCCTTTTCGTAGGTGCCATGACAACTGGAGCACATCGCTTCAAAATGGACCTGACCACGCCGAGCGGCGTCGATATCAATCGGATATTCCTCAAGAATCGTCGTCCTGCGTGGCGCCTGGGTCGCGAACGCCAGAACGGTCAGCTCGTCCACAATCTGCTGGTTGTCGCGCAGCCAGACCTCCAGCTCCTGCAGGTCGGTTCCACGACCGATCTCATTCCAGAGGAAATTGGTGAAAATCGGATTGCCCGAGACAATTGAGCCGTCAGAAAGCCAGCGATTCTTATATTTCAGGGTCCACCAGACGGCCGGTTTACTGTCGGCGACAAAAGTCTCCAACGCATTTTCGCGTGGGTTTCGCTGCCACTCCACGTTGAGAGTCGCGTAGGCGTCCTCGTTGCGTCGCGCCAGACTCAGCGATACCTGCGCCAGCGACGTATCCAGACCCAGCACCTGCGGCACCACGCTACCAATCGCTGCCAGATTCGTCTGCGTTCTCAGGAACAGCTCAAGCTCGGTCTCGTTCGCCCCGGTCAGGCTCTGAAATAACTCGCTGGTAATACTCGGAAAGAAACCCGCAGCCAGATGAAAGAATTCATTGGCGCGCGCGGTGCGATTCGTAAGACCCACAACGGTGTGACCAAACAGTTCGGCGGTATGGCACGTGGCACACGAAAACGTCAGCGCGTCGCCCCACTGGGTCTCGACGTAACCGGCACCCAACGCATCGCCCGCCGCGACGTAATCAGGCCATGTAATGCCGCCGGGAATGGCTTCGCCCGTCTCGTCCAGACGCGCCAGCCCAAGCCAGTCGTACATCTCTTCGCTGGTGCCAAATCCCAGCGAGCCACGCGCAATCTGCTGCGTGGCGAGCACCGTTTCATCGTCGCTGTTCGGATTGAACATCGTACGCATTGGCTCGCCGGGTAGCAGCGCGCCAGAGATATCAATGGGCCAGATCAGGGTGTGTCCAAGACCTGCGCTCGCCACCTGCGGGAGCGCGTCGCCCAGTCCGTAAATATCCGCCCGACCGCCGGCAGGCACAGGGGCGCCCTGCGACCAGTCCGCTACCAGCCGGTCACAGATGCCGTCCTGATTGGCGTCGATGCCATTCGCGCAGGCGGGCTCTTCGACCGCATCGCTGCAGCCGCTGCCTTCGCACCCTGCATCAGACGCGGCGTCCCCCGGCGGACCGTTCATGGTGTCCGCCCCGGGCGTCAGGTTGCTGTCGTCGGAGCAGCCACCAAGCGGTAACGTGAGCAGCAGCGCGCAGGCCAGAGGGGCTGCCGCCCGGTGTCGTACGGGCACCGAAGAAAAAACAGCGGGTACAAACGTGCGCAAAGACACGGGCAACTCCAGTGGCGGTGCGGGTCCAGATGTGGGCTCTCGTCGGCTTCATGACGGGTTGTGCGCGTCATGGCAAGCGACACGCCACTGCACCTATTCGCCTCGAATCTTTCGGTCCAGACGCGCACGCGCCATGTCCATCACGGGATCCATATTCAGCGGCAGGCGAGCGAAGAACCGAACGACGGAGGAGGTGTTCTTGCGACCATCGATCAGCGCCTTGGCTGCTATTCGGATGCGATTTACCAGCGGGGTGGAGTCGTCTGGATGAGCCTCGTCGGGAGCAGGGGGTAGGGGTGGGTGCTGTCGTTCGGCAATCCGGCCTGCAATCGCATCCAGCACGGTTCTGGCGACGCGACCGCCCATGGAGGAGTCGTAGCGCCGCGCATCCAGCGCCAGCAGGCCCGCGAGCGCGTACAAGGCCTCGCCAGCGAATACTCCGCGCAAACCGCGCGGTGCAAAGATGGGCACCATGGTAACAGGGCGGCGGCCGTCCAGCCCCGACATGCGCTCAATGTCGTGCAACCGCCGTGATAATATATTTTTCTGGCCCTCCGTCAGCCGCGAAGCTGACGGTCGCGCGCAGACCGTCGCCCAGGCAAAGGCCTTTTCGATGGTGTCCAGCACAAAGCTGCCTTCTTCTCCATCGTGTTCCTGAATCCAGCTATCGACCAGCGCGTCGCGGCGGTCCAGTCGAAGGTTGTTTTTGGCGATTACCTTTGCGTCCTGCGCGCGCAGGGTGGTCATGACGCTCTCAAAGAACACCCCGATTCCTCCCGCCGGAGTCTCGATGGCTGAAAGCAACCGGCGTTTGCGTTCTTCGACGTCGTCCTGCACGCCCATGACCGAGTGCCAGGTCTGTGTCCACGCGTCGGGGTGCTGACTACGCCAGGCATCCAGTGTCCGGTCGGGAAACGCATCCAGAAAGAAACAAACCCGCTGATAGGAGAGTGTTTCCTCGACCTGATGACGGTTAAATTCTGAAGCGCCCGGCTCCCATGTGCGTCGCACGCGCCAGGCGTCGTGCCAGCGCGCCATCAGCAGCGCTGGTGCCACAGGCTTGTTGTTGAGCACCCCGCCGTCCATGTAGAGTTTGCTCGTGTGCGCCTCGCTATCCTGCACGGTCACCGGGCCCACGGCAAATGGCAGGGCGGCTGATGCGGTCGCGAAAGCCGCCATGCGACTGGCAGCTTCTTTGCCCCACGTCTCTATCTCGGCCCGGCGCCGGCGTCGCGTTCCGGTCAGGTAATGGTCGATGCCGGGTATCGCGTCACTGTCACGCGCAATAAAGAGCTTTCGAATCTCTGCATGACCCCGCGAACCCAGATCGCGGACCTGTCCGGCCTCGCCCCGAAACAGCAGCGAATCCCGGGGTGGGCTGGCTCCAAAGTCGGGATGGCCAATCACCTGGCTGGCCTCGAACTCTGCCGGTTCATGGTAGCCGAGCAGGTCGGTGAGCGTGATCGCCAACGCCACAACCCCCGTCTCATCGAGCAGGGATGGCTCGGTCGCCGGCTGCTCTCCGGGCTGCAACATGCGAAAGACCGTCTCGTACAGGCGCGCCCCGCTCAGTAACGTCCACCCGGGCGACGACACCGGACCGCGGGTTTCGGACCGATTGTGGTCGCTGGCGAGCTGCATGAAGTCGGCCGCGTGAATCCAGTCGCCCGATATGCAGCCCTGCACGTCGGGTGGCTGGTCGGCGCCCAGATAAGCCGGTTCGAACAGCGCCTTCACCACCTGAGCCGCCGTGATGGCACCTGCCGAGGTGCCCGAAACGGAGTCAACCACCACCAGACCCCAGTCTGCTCGAAGAAACCGTTCGTCGTGCGCAGGGGCCTGTTCCAGCACCGCCCTGTTGTGCGCGTGAAGGCGAAGCAGCAGCTCGCGTGACGCCGCCGACAGAAAAGTACCCAGCGAACCCGCACCGGCGAGCGCGATCGAGGCTCGTACAGGCACCCGTTGCGGTTGTTCGGGGTCACTCATGGGGCTCGGCGGTAGCGGGTCGATCATTGCGTCCAGCAAGGTGAGCCGAGCCGAGGTTCGCGTCAACCTTTGGCGAACAGGCTACCATGGCAAAAGTCAGGTTTGTGTACGTAAATGTGTCTTTTGAATCCTGATGTCGGCCGCGTTACCCTTTCCAGATCACCGTGCGTGACTCGGTGAGCTCGCGCATGGAATAGCCGATTCCTCCCTCGCCAAGCCCGGATTCCCCGCGCCCTGCAAATGGCATCCAGTCGGTGCGGAAGGCGGTGTGGTCATTGATGAGCACGGTGCTGGCCTCGAGCTGCCGCGACGCCTGCAGGGCGTGGTCGACCCGATTGGTGAAGATGGACGCCTGAAACGCATAACGGGTCTGATTGGCGCGATGAATGGCGGCGTCCAGGTTGTCGGCGTCGTACACGCAGACGACGGGGCCGAATACTTCCTGCTGCGAAATGGCAGCCGAGTCGGGAGGATTCAGCAGCACGGTGGGCGCGAAGTACCACTCGTTGAGGGGGTCGCCCCCTGTCAGGCAGGTGGCACCCTGCGACATGGCGTCACGAACAACGGCTCGCACCCGCTGTACAGATTCAGGGCGAATCAGGGGGCCCACCTCGGTGGTCGCTACAGTGGCAGGGCCGACGACGAGCGCGCTGGCGGCAGCGGCCAGTACCTGCGCGACCTCGGCTGCGCGCCCACCGGGCACATAAATGCGCTGGGTAGAAACGCAAACCTGGCCCGCATGGTAAAAGGCGCCTTTGGTAAGCGCTGGGATGATGCGCTCGACCTGCACGTCGTTGTCGACAATGCACGGGGCAATCCCGCCATGTTCCAGACAGATACGGGTTCCATCTGCAATTCGGCGGCGAATTTCCCATCCCACGCGCGACGCGCCAATAAACGAGACATGCGCGATACGGCGGTCTGCGACCAGCTCCAGCAGCGTGGAGTCGTCCACCAGAACGGCCTGCGCCATTTCGGGTTTCAGGCCGCACTCGTGAAGGCATTTCAGCAGGTGAAGTCCCGAGAGGGGCGTTTTGGGCGAAGGCTTGAACAGCACCGGCGTGCCCACCGCCACCGCCGGGATAATCTGGTGCACGGCGAGGTTGAGCGGGTGATTGAACGCGGAGATCGCCAATTCGACGCCGATCGGGTCTCGCCACGACATCGTCGCGCGGTGTTCACTGGCAGCGGTCATCCCCATGGGTACGGCGTGACCGTGCAGGTGCTGCAGCTCACGCAGGGCAATCTGAAATCCATCGAGCGCGCGATTGACTTCGACCTGCGCGTCCCAGAGCGGTTTGCCGCCTTCGGTGGCGATGCGCATCGCCAGCGAATCCCGTTGCGTTTCGAGCAGGGCGGCGGTGCGGCTCAGGATGTGAATGCGTTCATGCAGGGGCTGCGCTGCCCGCCGCTGATGGGCGTCCCACGCGGTCTGAATGCGAACGGTGGCCTGCTCACGTGACTCAAGAGGCAGCCGTTCGACGAGCTGACCGGTTCCGGGTTGCACAACATCCAGCATGATCGCACCTGTTTCGGGGGCTCGGTGGTTAGAAGGTGTAGCCGATATTGAAATGCAGTCGCCCGAAACGTTCGCCGGGGCGCCGGCCCAGCACCGCACCGTAGTCCACGACGATCGGCAGCAGCTCGGCCACCAGAACCCGGAGTCCCAGGCCGGCGGCTACGCGGGTTTCGTCGAGGCGAATATCGTTCACGTTGCGTGCGAGCTGCCCGGCATCTACAAACGCAGCGCCGTAAACACCCCAGTCACGTAGAAAGGGGTAGCGCAGTTCGATATTGGAATTGAGCACAATATCGCCGCCAAATTCATCGGTGGCGACCGAGGCGATCTGACCCTCCGCAAATCCACGGAGTGAGGTTACCCCGCCGAGCGCATACCGTTCCGAGAGGGGGAGTGTGAATGACTCCGACGAGCGAAATCCCCGTGAAATCCCGCCAAATCCAAACCCCAGTCGCACATTGGTCCCCAGAACAAAGCCTGCCGCCAGCGGAATGTAATAACTCGCCCGTTGCGTCACTTTGGTGAAACGCGCTGAGTTCAGCACGCCAAGAAAATCGTCGGCGACTTCGAGTTGCAGCTGCAAAAATCCACCCCGTGTGGGGTTCAGGGGGTTATCCCGACGCTCGAGCGTGATGCGGGGCAGAAACGACAGAATCAGCGCCTGGTCGAACGTGGTCGATACGACGACGGGGTCACTCTGGTCGAGCGCCGCAGTACGGCGCATGCTGATGGCGGCTTCGACAAATAGCCCGCGAATGCTCTCGAATTCCTCGCGCAGTCGAATCAGGCCTTCAATGGAACGACGCTGCGGTGCGGGCGCCACCGCCAGCTGGTCGCGGATCAGGTTCACCTCCATCCGCATTTCCCACGCATCGCGGAGCAGGCTGCCGAACCACACGCGCGGGTCCACATAGATAAGGCTGAAACCTGCCCGGTAATCGCCATCATTGATGCGCTGCGGTTCCAGAATATCCAGATCGAAATTTCCGAGTGCGCGCAGCTCGACGCCCATACCTGCCACGTTGGCGTGGCGCCATGTGGGCTCATTCGAAAAAATCACCAACAGGTCAGAGGAAGGCGTGACACGCGTCTCGAGTCCCACGCGATGGTCCAGCGAATGGTAACGTGTCTCTTCGAGCTGAATCAGCACATGTGCCACATTGTTGGGTTCACCTTCAGGCCGCGTATAAATCACCTGCGCGCGCACCGAATCATACAGGCGTAATGCCCGGATATTCGACTGACCAACCAGCAGGGTCTCATAGTTGAACGGCTCGCCGGGCCGGAAGGGTAATTCACGGCGCAGCACGCTGGATCGGGTTAGAAAATTGCCCTGAATAAAGGCCTGTCCAAAAACTGCCTGACCGCGCGGGTTTACGGACACCCGTACCGCAACGTGTTCGCCCTGAATACCAGACGAGAGCTGACAGCTCGGGTCTGCGCGCAGCAGCACACACTCTTCTGTGACCATACCACCGCGCGAAGTTCGCTCACACGCGATGTCGCGGTCGGCAGCGATCTCATAGCGGCATTCGGTGGGCCATTCAGACGACGAACACGGTACTTCGATGCCTGTCTCGGTTGTGCACACGCCCGACACCTCGGCACCCGGGTAACCCAGCGCGCGATATCCGGCTGCGATCTGCCCCAGATCGTGCTGCCAGGCTTCGACGCTGAAGGGGCTGCCCTGCCGGAGTTGCAGGCGATCGCGAACGGCGGCGGGCAGCTCGACGGCTGCCTGAGTGTCGTACGTCGAGACCGTTGTCTGCGGGCCCTCCACCACATGAAACGCCACGGTCAGGTCGCGCCCGTCCCGGCCACCCACCAGCACCACGCGAGACACGTGCGCCTGCAGAAATCCACTCTGGCGGTACAACGCCTCGATGGACTCAACGTCCTGGTCGAGCACCGCTCGTTGCACATACCCCCCTGCGCTCACCACGGCGTATTCCGATGTGTTCACCACCGCTGAAAGTTGCTCGGCGGAAAAATAGGTAACCCCCTCGAACCGAATGTTCTGCACCTCGGCCACCACGCCTTCGCGTACGTCAAAGACCAGCTCGTTGACCCCGTCCGGCGCCACGGACTGGCTGGCCTCGATGTCAGCAAAGAAATGGCCGATGGTCTCATAGCGGGCCTTCATGCTGCGAATCGCCAGCCGAATCTCTTCCTCGTCAATAAAACCGGTCTCCAGAAAAAGGAGCCTCGAAGCCAGTTCGCGCGACGAAAACAGGCGGTTGCCGCGAAACAATACCCGCCATTGCTCGCCCTCTCGGATCTCTAAAAATAAATCGACCGTTCCATCTTCATTGAATCGCGTCTCATCCAGCAGAATGCGGGCCTGCAGATAACCGTTATCGCGATACTCCTGCAACAGGGCGTCCTGCGCCCGCTCAAACCGCTCCGTGGTAAAGGTCCGCGACAGATTAAACTCCGCCATCAGAATTTCGAGGACGTCCTCATACGAAAAATGTTCATGCCCCCGCACATACAGCGTGCCCACCGCCCGACGGGTTCCGCGTCGAATGCGGACGTCCAGATCGACCTCGTGGTTTACCCGCTCCTCATTGAACACGTGAATCGTGGAGTCGAAGAACCCGTCGGCCTCGAAATACTCTTCAATCGCGACTCGCTGGCGTTCTACGACCGCCGGGTCACTCGTCCAGCGCTGTCCGCTGCGCAGGAACAGTCGGCGGCGAATTTCGCTGCCCAGCGTAAGCTGAGCGTTCACGCGTGTACGGGCGATCAGGTCAACGCGCTCGCAATCAAATCGCACCGCCCAGGTGCCGTCGGATAACGTATCAACCTGCACCCGGATGGACTCAAAAAATTCAATGGCCAGCAGCCGACTGGTGGCTTCGCGCAGCTCCGCCGCTCCCACGCGGCCACCGATTGGCAGGTCCATGAGCGCGTAAAGCGAGTTGGCAAAAGTAGCGTCCTGACATGGTTCGTTGTCGCACCGGACTTCCACGCTGCCTATGACGCCTTCGCCGACCTCCGCGATCGTCACCCGCGGGTCGTCCATTTCGTCAACAGCCGGCTCGCCGTCTTCGCTGGCAACGGGCACCTCGCTGACGGCATCGACAGTCGTCTGAGCGAACGCGCGCCCTGCTGTCAGGGACAGCGCGATGACCAGCGAGAAGGCGGTCAAAAGAAAGAGCGTGGGCGTCAGGCGTGGCATCAGTCGAAGATCACGAGGAAGCGGACGCCGGTGTCAATCCGGATGTTTTGCTGCCGGTTACTCTGCTCCTGTACCTCGACGATCAGCCAGTCGAAGAGTTTGTACGAGCCACGCAATACCTGTCGGTTGTCTTCACCGTTGCCAACCGTGGCGTCGAGGGTCCACGAGAATCGCTCATTCACTTCGTCCTGAATCAGGATTCCCGCGCTGCCCTGCGTTGTGGGGATCAGGTCGACGTCATCAAAGTTCATCCGTTCTTCGACATTGCGTTCGACCAGATCGATGACAGGGCGCAGCACAATGTCCAGGGTGGGGGCTCCGGCCTGTGCGGCCGTCAGCTCGTCCACGGTGCAGCCCGTGAGAATCAGAGAGAGCTGGTCGCGCTGGTCGTAAAAGGGCGTGGATTCCAGGCGAAATGTCAGCTCGTACGGCAGCAGACCTTCGACGAACGCCGTAATGCGCACGCTGCTACTCGTTGTGCCCGTATTGCCGGCTGTTCGCGCGGTGGGATCGGTGGCTGAAAAGCTGTCTCGCTCGCGCCGCACACAGGGTCGTATGGTGGAGACCAGCTCGGATTCCAGCCGCGGCATGGGATAGCCATATTCGTCCAGGTCACCCTCGAAGCGAAGAAACAGGTTTTGCGTGTCGAAGGTGCGGCCCCGATAGACGATCTGGCTGCCGCTGAGGGCCTCCATTTCCCCCCGGACGTCCATCTGGCCGAAGGTGCCACCGATTTCGAGATCGGTGCGCATTTCGAGGTTCATTTCTGCGTTGGCGACACGGCTGTCCACAAACAGGCGGTCGCGACCGGTGATGCTGAGGTCAGCTCGCATTCGCCGCAGCGCCTCGACCGTGCGCCACACCGGCAGCGCAAAGACCTCGACGCTTCGCCCGATGCTGCCGAACGCGAAGTAGCCGCTCAGAATGTCGAAGTTCTGGTAG
>JAGWVZ010000853.1 GCA_018970625.1 Myxococcales bacterium
GAGCACGTCGAAAGTCTCACTTTCAAGCCAACGCCTCACCCTTATCCTCTCCGGTGTCCACCCCCATAGCTCATGTCCTTCGTGCTGCAAAATGTCATGCTCATCCGGCTCCCGCCCCATCACCTGCACCGCCGCGTCCAGCGTCAGAGGGTCGGGGTTGGTGAGGAGCAACACGCACTTCGCCATTCGCTCCGCCGCTCGGTGACTCTGACCGCCAGTGCTCCAGTGCTGTGCATCTTCTCTCAGTGCCTTAACGTCCATCACTTCCCCTCGCTTTCCATCCACGCCCGTACAGAATCGAAAAACGCCCGCACAAACATCGCCGCAAGCTGCGGGACTATCGCGTTTCCGTAGCCATGTATCATTTCGCTTTTGGTGCGAGACGATGCCACGAATTCGGGTAGCCCATCATGCCCCCCACACAGATAGGGCAGGGCATTCCGTCGAACAGCATCGACAAACCGATCTGCTTCCCCAAAGCAACGCGACGGGTTATCGCTGGGGTCTTTCCAATCGAACCACGATTGCGGTTGTCTGATGCCATTGGTGTCGGCAGCAGCCCACCAAATCCGATCCCTTTTGTGTGCGGCACCTGCAACTGAAGCCGGAACAACAATCGCCCCGATGGAGTAGCCAATCGCTTCAAAGTCACCGGCGACGAGGTCCAGCCAAGCCATTCCGCTGCGAGAATAAACCTGTTCGCCAAGGACAAATTCAGGTCGGTATCGGCTGATGAGTCGGAAGAATTCTGGCCACAAGTGCCGCGTATCTTGAAACTCGCCGTTTCGACCTGCGTTACTGAACGGCTGGCAGGGACAACTTCCTGTCCAAACGGAAACGTCGTCTGGCACGCCCGCCATTTTGAGCGCGAGCGGCCAGCCTGCGATTCCGGCGAAGAAGTGGCATTGCTGGTACTCATTCAATCGGTCCCCCGCGACCTTCCGGATATCCGTTTCGTCCACCACGCACGCCGGAATCTCGCCCGCTTCGGCCAGGTTGCGACACCATTGGGCGTGGTACGGCGACCACTCGTTGAGGTAGTTCATTGGGATTCCATCCATGCCCGCACCATCGGCAGCGCGAGCCTCGCCCAGTTTTCGAGGCGAATCAACCCGGCTTCAGCGCCGACACGTAGGGACTCGAATGTCTCCCAAGAAAACTCCGGCACTTCCCTCGGCACCACCCCATCCGCCCGCAGCACGTACACCACGCCAAGGTGATGACGCCCCACGTCGTCGCTGTCGTCGTCCAGAAAGCCGATGGGGCCGTGGAAGTTCAGCCCCTTGACGATCAGCGGCCTGTCGGAAATCTCTTCTTCGATCTCGCGGCAGATGCCATCCATCCACGATTCGTCTTGGTCGTTCACATGCCCGCCGAACCCAATCGCCCACTTCGACTCCAGCCGCTTCTCGCCGCCCTTGCTGCCACGGTTGTAGGCGAGAACCTGGCCCTTGCTGTTGACCACGACGATGTACGGAATGAGTTGCTTGTACCGGTCGTCGTGCTCCACGTCAGGGTCATTGCTGTTCGGGGTGTGGCGGTTGCGGTGGGTCTTGTGTTCCAACAACAGTTTCAGCTTCTCGTCTAATCGAATTCCCTCGTAGCCTAGCACGACTTTCACCCAAATCGCGGGCACACACAGCACCTTCTCGTCGGTCT
>JAGWVZ010000854.1 GCA_018970625.1 Myxococcales bacterium
CGGCCCCGGCTCTCCGCTCTCCGACCCCCATGGTCTCGAAGCGTCCCCACCCCCGCGCCTATACACCCCCGGGGTTTCATTCCCCAAGGCTGCGCCCGACCTCGCGTCGTCGCTCTTCGCGTCACACCCTGCGCCCAGCCACAAGCGTCCCCCCTTGACCCGACCGCTCAAACGGGGTCAAAGCGTCGGCGCGTAAAGTACTGCCGCCCTGCTCTCTGATTGGGTTGTGATGTCGATCTCTGCGAAGCCGCCCTCTGGCATGCGTGATTTTTTGCCCGCCGACGTCGTGCGACGCGAGTGGGTGGTGTCGAAGATTCGGGACGTGTACCGGCGCCATGGGTTTTTGCCGCTCGAGACGCCCACCATGGAGCGCCTGGACGTGCTCACCGGAAAGTATGGCGAAGAGGGGCAGCAGCTGATCTTTCGTGTGCTCAAGCGTCGCGATAACCTGCCCGACCTGGCCACCGTAAAGAATGGGCCCGACGAGCTGTGCGACATGGCCCTGCGCTACGACCTGACCGTGCCGCTGGCCCGTGTGGTGGCGGCGTATTCGTCGCAGCTGCCGAAGTTCTTCAAGCGGTACCAGATTCAGCCGGTGTGGCGCGCCGACCGTCCGCAAAAGGGGCGGTTTCGTGAGTTTTATCAGTGCGATGTGGACTTTGTAGGCACGACCTCGGTGCTGGCCGAGGCGACCGTGGTGCAGGCGGTCACCGAGGCGCTGCTGGCGCTGGGTTTCGATCGGTTTGTGGTGCGCATGAACGATCGGCGCGTGCTGTCGGGGCTCATGGAGGCGTCGGGCATTGCCCGCGAGCTGCACGGCACGACGCTGGTGGCGATCGACAAGCTCGACAAGATTGGCGTCGATGGGGTGCGGGCCGAGCTGGTGGAGCGCGGGCTGTCGGAACAGTCGGCTTCGACCGTGCTGGAGCTGGTGGCCCTGGGCGATGCCGGCCTGAGTGACGGCGACCTGCTGACGACGCTGGCCGAGCGTTTTGGGGGTGTGTCGCAGACGGGCGTGGCGGGTGTTGAGACGTTGCGGCAGCTGCTGGAGCTGCTGGAACCCGAGGCGGGCGCCCCGCGTCCGTGGAAGATTGACCCGTCGCTCGCGCGCGGCCTGTCGTATTATACAGGGCCGATTTTTGAGATCGCGGTAGAGGGATTGTCGGGCTCCATGGGGGGCGGCGGTCGCTACGATGAGCTGGTGGGCATGTTTCGCGGCCAGACCATACCCGCGGTGGGCTTTTCGCTGGGCCTGGAGCGCATTCTGGTGGTCATGGAAGACCGTGGCATGTTCCCCGAGCTGGGCATGGCACCCGATCTGGTGGTGGTGGTGCCCGAGGCGTCGGCGCAGGTGGCCGCGCTGCAGTTTGCCCGGCAGTGCCGGGCGGCGGGGCTGCGCACCGAGGTGTATCCGGAGCCCGCGAAGATCGGAAAACAGATTCAGTATGCCGAGTCGCTGGGTGCTGCGCGGGTGGCCATTCTGGGCAGCCGGGAGGCCCGCGATGGCACGGTTGGCATCAAGCAGCTGGCGAGTGGCGAGCAGGTGATGGTGACGTGGGCGCAGGCGATCGCGCAGCTGACCGTGCTGCCGGGCGACACCGGGACCTGATGCTCCAGCAGATTCACCACTGGATGCAGGAACCTCAGGCGGTGTTCTG
>JAGWVZ010000855.1 GCA_018970625.1 Myxococcales bacterium
GGGTGACGGCCTTGACCTTGGCTATCGGGCACTCGGCTATCATCTGGGTGCCCGAATGGATACCTACATCGACTCTCCGCAGGACGGTGGAGCGCTCTGGGTAGGTCTTGAGTACCGGTATAACGTGACCTCAGGCTCCGCCATCGACGAGCGACTTCGGCGCGAGCGAGCACAGCAACATTTGTTTGTGTTGCGCTTCTCATGGCGCGTGAACGGCCTGATGATTCCTGGCGACAACCTGGCGCACTAGCCCCCGCCAACCTTCGGGCCCACGTCGAGAGGACCCTGTCACACCCTGCCCGTCGGGCATCAACGTTCAGAACAGCGCGCTAATGGACCGCCCCTCGTGAACCGCGGCTATCGCGTTGGCAAACAGTGGCGCCACGGTGAGGCGGGTCAGCTTGTCGAACTGTTTCTCGACTGGAGTGGGGATCGTATCCGTCACGATCACCCTTTCCAGCTCGGACGACTGCAGCTGAACTGCTGCGTCGCGCGTGAACACACCATGCGTTGCTCCAGCAATCACCCGGCTCGCGCCCGCCGCGCGAAGAAAACGCGCCGCCTCCAGAATCGTGCCGCCTGAAGCGATCTCGTCATCAAAGATGAAAGCCGTCCGCCCAGAAACGTTGCCGATCAGGTTCTCTGCGCGGGCCTTTTCGTCATCTGAGTAACGCCGTTTGTCGACAATGGCGAGGTCAATCTGCAATCGGGACGCGAACTTACCTGCATCCTTGGCGCCCCCTGCGTCGGTCGCGACTACCACCGCGTTGCTCATGTCCCACGTCTCCCGCGCGTACTCCGACATCAGCGTGAGCGTCGAGAGGTTATCCACCGGAATCTTGAAGAAGCCCTGAATTTGCGGTGAGTGCAGATCCATCGTGATGACACGATCGGCCCCCGCGGCTTCAAGCAGGTCTGCTACGAGACGAGCCGTGATCGAGATGCGTGGTTTGTCTTTCTTATCGGAGCGCACGTAGGGAAAGTAGGGCATGACCACCGTCACGCGGCTCGCCGATGCCCGCTTCAGGGCATCAATGTAGATCAACATCTCTACGAGATACTCATTGACCGGTGTCGTGCTGGTCTGAAGCAGGAAGACATCCGCCTCACGAACATTCTCACCGATCTGCACCATCAGGTTCTCGTTCGAAAACCGGACGACCTCTGACTTACCCAAAGGAACACCCAGATGGTGACAGATAGATTCGGCGAGCTCCGGGTGAGAGCGACCAGAGAACACGAGGATGTCGTTACGCATGTAGGCACCGGCGTGGCAGTAGGTTCCGCGACGAGATGCGCCGAGACAGGTTTGGGGTCAAGAAGCGCGCGTCTGGCCTTGAAACTTGCGTGTCGAGCGGCAAATCGCCATGAGAGTTCTGAGTCTCCCTTTTGCATCCACGCCCGAACGCTCATGAGCACGCCCCCATCCACGCTGCTGGTGTTTCTCTCGCTGCTGTTGCCCGCGACAGCCTCGGCGAACATCTATCGGTATGAGGTGGATGGCCACGTGATCTTCACCACAGAACCTCTTGACGATGAGAGTCCGACCGAAGTGATGCCTGCCCCCGCGAGACGTTCCGTACCCGCGGTGCCAGCGACGTCATCGGGAGCGTCCGCTGCCTCGGACCATGAGGCCTTCGATGCGTACATTGCCGAG
>JAGWVZ010000081.1 GCA_018970625.1 Myxococcales bacterium
GTTCACCTTTGAGTCCCGGCCTGACGGGCGGCTGCTGCTGGAATATCAGTCCAATCGGGGGCTGTGGCAGTTTGCGCATGGTCTGCTGGAAGCGTGCCTCGCACACTTTGGTTCCGGGCATCGGGTGGGTACCATTACCGACCTCTCGGAAGGCGCGGGCACGCACGTGCGCTTCGAGCTGGAGCCTTCCGCATGAGTGAAGCCGGCGCTGACGTATGGCGAATGCGGTTCGACCGGGAACGCGCTGCACGTCGCGAGGCCGAGACGCTGCTGAACGACAAGAGCCGCGAGCTCTATCTCATCAATGAAGAGTTGCGGCAGCAGGCAGCCGAGCTGGAAGCCTCCATGGTGTCGCTCGCCGCGGCGCAAGAGGCGCTGGTTCGCCAGGGCAAAATGGCCGCTCTCGGCGGGCTGGTGGCCGGAATCGCGCACGAGATCAACACCCCACTGGGCGTATCCGTCACCGCCGTTAGCCTGATCGGCGAGCAGGTGAACAAACTCGATGCCATGGTCGCATCGGGGCGGCTCAGCAAGTCAGGACTGGAGCAGCTGATCAGCATGCTGCGCGACAGCACGAGCCTGGCTGAAGTCAACATGCAGCGAGCGGCGACGCTGGTGCAGAGCTTCAAGATGGTGGCTGTGGATCAGACCAGCGCCAAGACCCGTCGGGCGCAGCTGAATGAGCTTCTGGCGGACGTTGTCGCGAGTCTGGCGCCTGTGTTGCGGCGACCCAATGCCCATGTGACGCTATCGGTACCCGAAAACCTCTGGGTCGCGCTCGATGCCGGCTCGATGACACAGGTGATCACCAACCTGATTCAGAACGCCTGCCTGCATGCCTTTCCCGAGCCCGGGCCCGACCATGCCATCGAGATTACCGTACAGGAGCTGCCTGCCGCCCTGTCCCTCGTGATTCGCGATAACGGGGTGGGCATGACGGCTGAAACCGCCGAACGGCTATGGGAGCCGTTCTTTACCACCCGCCGCAATCAGGGTGGTACGGGGTTGGGCATGCACATCGTGCACAATCTCGTGGTCGAGCGCTTTGGCGGCACCATCTCTCTACAGACTGCTCCAGGCCAGGGAGCGACGTTCACCCTGTTGCTGCCCTTCGGTACACCGTCGCTGCAACGAACCGAGGCCCCATGAGCGCCACGCGCCCCCCGAGACCAACTCCCCCCGTGTCGGTGGTCGGATCGGACGACGACCTGATGCTGCTGGATAACACCGAGCCTGTGTTGCCGCCGGACGACGATGAGCTGACCTTCTGGACCGGCTCGAATGTGCAGGTGCCGGCGGTGAACGACCCCACGCCACACCGCGAATGGCTGGTGCTTGTCGTCGATGACGAACCCGCGGTGCACACGGTCACGCGGCTGGCGCTCGAAGGCTTTGATGTCGAAGGAACCCCCGTTCGATTGCGGCACGCGCACTCCGCTGCGGAAGCGCGGGAGTTTCTTCAGCAGGAGCCCGAGGTCGCGCTCGTGCTGCTCGATGTCATGATGGAGACCGACTCGGCCGGGCTTGAGCTGGCACGCTGGATTCGCCTTGCACTGGGCAACCCCTACATTCGTATCGTGCTGCGGACCGGGCAGGCCGGCATGGCGCCCGAAGCGCTGGTCATGGCCACCTACGACATCCATGACTACTACGCCAAGACCGAGGCCAGCGCCAATCGCATCCGGAATACGGTCACCGGCGGGCTCAGGGCCTGGCGCGACCTGCGCGCCCTCGCGGCGCATCGCGATGAGCTTGAGCGCGCGCAGCACCTCATTATCCGGTCTCTGCAAGAGAAAGAGGCGCTGCTGAAGGAGATCCATCACCGGGTCAAAAACAACCTGCAGATCATCTCGAGCCTGCTGCAGCTTCAGGGCGAACGCATGCCCTCGGATGAAGCGCGCGCCCTCATTCAGGAGACCGTGTTGCGGGTGCGCTCCATGGCGCTCATTCATCAGCACGTGTACGCCGTGGAGTCACTCGACCAGATCGACTTTGGCGACTACATCCGCGTGCTGGCCGAGTCGGTGCAGGCTCTTCTGGCACCCTCCGTGCGCCTTCAGGTCGAGAGCGCCGATGTGCGCGTGGGGCTCGACGACGCAATCCCCGCCGGCCTTGTCCTGAACGAGCTCATCACGAACGCCTTCAAATACGGGTTAGCAGCGGCCCCCGGGCCGCACGCGCCAGCACAGCCACGACGCACCGGCGCCAACTGCGATGTGCGCATCAACGTCAGCCTCGCCGACGGACGTCTGCAGGTGGAGGTGCTCGACTCGGGAGCCGGGTTACCCGATGGAACCCTGAACCAGCGTTCTTCGTCGCTGGGGTTGTCGCTCGTTCGCGCCCTTACGCGGCAGCTGCGAGGCGAGCTCACCTACGACTACGACAACGGCAGTCGGTTCGCCTTCTCTTTTGCGCCGCGCCCGCTGAACTCAAACCCGGCATAAACCCGTAGACGCACGCCCCCGGACACGCCGCCTGATGCGTGGACCTTGCCCGATTTCAAGCCGATTGGCAGGGCGGTCGTACGCCCTGTCACACCCTGAGAATCAACCGCCGACGCCCGCAACCCAGAGGACCGCATGCATCGCCGATCTCTCAGGCTCTGGCCTGTCTGTGTGGTTTGCGTGAGCTTTCTTGTTGCATTGACCGCATGTGAGACGCGCGCGTCGGTTGCGCGTGACGACTTTTCTTCGCGCCACAGCTGCCCTGCTGACAGGGTGGCAGTCATTGAGCGCCCCGACCTGCGGTACACGCCGCTGTCGCCCGAGGTGCCGCCACCCGAGGTGGCTGCCGATGAGGCCCGGCTGTCTGTCTGGCGACAGAGCCGGCAAGACCGCGAAGCGAGCCGCCGGCATGCGCAGTCGATGACGACGGTGTTCGAGGTGAGCGGCTGCGACGCGCGCGAGCTATTGCGGTGCGACTCGTACGAGTACGTCAGCTGCAGCATCGAAGATCAGGGCTAGTTTCAGCACACAGCGGGGCGTGCCGTGTGGACCAGCCGATAGGCTGCAAACGCTGGCGGTGAGGTTGACGCCGGCGTTGGAAACTACGGGCAGCCGCTGCCGCTACCCAGACGAGTGGCACCGGGTTCAACCAGGCACGAGCCAGCCACGATGTTTCCGCCGTTGTTCAGGGTGCCACCTGCGACCACGCGAACGTTACCGACCACTTCCAGCCGCTTGAGTCCCTGCAGCACCAGAGTCCCCTGAACGAGCACGTCTCCGGTGGCGTAGGTGACCGGCGACTCCAGGGTCACCGACGCGCCGGGTGCGATGGTGATGTTGGTAAATCGATTCTGCGACGGCCCACCGTCGAAGTTGGTGAGGGTGGTGGTGCCCACAAAACGAACGTCCGTGCCGGTAAGGACGATGGTCCGCCCCTGTGTGCTCACGCCATCCAGCGCGAACCAGTTGCCGCCGACTTCGATCTCACCCTCGGTAAACCGACCTTCAGTGCTGGTGATTTCAAGGTTTAGGGTGGTGAACTGCAGGTTTCGATCGACGAAGAGACGGTCGTCGGGGTGGTTCATGACGAGGCCCGTGTTGGAATCCGAGAGCAGGACCAGCAGGTCGCGTCCCACGCGCAGCGTACCGCCACGCAGCACAACCACGGCAGCGTCGTCGCGCACGTTCAGGTCGGTACCAATGTCGAGCGTCCCGGTGCTCAGGTCGACTGAACCGCCGTTGACATCGACCGTCCCGGCGGTGGTCAGGTTGAAACCCGCGAGATTGAGGGTGCCCTGCACACGCAACGACCCACTCAACACCAGCTCATCGGTGAGGGTCACAGACGAGCCGGCGTCAATGACGAGCCGCGGGACATTCAGGGCGGACAGGTCAGGCGAGAACCCGGGCGCGCTGATGTGGGTGTTGGCAACCGAATATCCAGCTGAAACACGCGGCAGCGCACGGGTGAAGGTAAGGTCACCGCCCGAGGCGACCGCGCCAGCCGACATCGTGAACGGCCCATCGACCCAGGCGTTCGTCGAGAAGGTGATGCCTGCGGGGTTATCGAGGTGGAGTGTACCGAAGCGAGACGTCGTGGCCGATGACGTGCCGATGCTGACAGTCTGAGGCGACGTACCGTTGAGCACCACGCGCGTGCCGGAAGGAATAAAGCTACGCCCGACGGAGCCCGTGGCACCGGTCTGGGTCAGGTTGCCTCGAATCTCAAGCTGGCCAGCGGTGAGCGCGTTGGCGGTGGTGCCGGCATAGAAGTTCTGCTCGTTTACGGTGAATCGTCCGGTGATCACGACCCGATCAGCCGGAGCGGTCATGACGAGCCCGAATGGATTCGAGCCGCCCATGGATGCCTGATAGCTCGCCAGCGTCGCGCTTCCACCGCCCACGAACAGGCCGGAGGTCGTGCTGCCGTTCACCAGCGTGGCACCACTCACCGTCAGCGCTCCGCCGTCCATGTTGTGAATGCCGTCCGTGATGGTGATCGACCCGATCACGTCCAGGTCGTGCCCATTCTGCTCGAACGACCCCAGATTCAACAGGTCGCCGGTGAGACGGGTCGTGTCGGACAGGGTGAGGGTCATGTTGTCGTCCACCGTCAGAAGCGGCAGCTCGATGGACGTGTCGGTGGTCACAAACGATGCAGCGACATGCGTCTCGGACACGCTGTACACGCCGGGCGCGATCGCCTCGGGGAGCACCCGGGTGCAGAACAGGTCGGCGCCCGCGAGTACGCCAGCGGTGACCTGCACGTTGCCGGTCGCCCATACGGTTGTCGCCAGCGAAACCGAGGTCGGGTTGGCGAAGGTGACGTCGGCGAACGAGCTTCCGATCAGGGTTGGGGTCGCAAAGCTGACCGTCTGCGGAGAGGTGCCGTCAAACACGACGGCGGTGCCGGCCGACCGGAAGGTGCTCTCGACGTTCAACGCGCTGGACTGCGTAAAGTTTCCGCGAACGCGCAGCGTGCCTGCGGTGAGCGCCGGCGCCGACAGGGCATCCTCAAAGTTCAGCGCTGAAAATGCGATCGCGCCATTCGCGACAAAAACATCGCCCGGGTTGTCCATCCAGAGTCCCTGCGGTCGGGAAGGTCCCCACCGGATGGTGGTCGCGCCATTGACCTCGGCGCGTCCGCCCGACAATCGAAGCAGCGAGCCAGCCCCTGACAGGTTCAGCGCACCTCCCACGGTGAGCGAGCCTCCACCGAGCAGCACGTCTCCCCCAGTCGCGAGGGTAAGTGCACCTTGCGTCGTGAGCGCGCCTCCCTGAAGCTCAATGCGCCCGTTGCTCGCCACATCGACGGTCTGAGAAGCCTCGGCAATGCCTGGCCCGGCGACCACCCCGGCCGAAACGGTCACCGGCGCGTCAAACCGCCAGGTCTGCTGATTCAGATTCAGCGTACCGTTGACCGTCAGCGTGCACCCCACCTGAGTGATCGCGAGAGTAGAGCTGAGCTGGGCACCCGCATCGACCAGCAGAGCCGACGGTGCGCATCGCTGCGCCTGCTCGGCGCTCGTCCACGCGAGCGCGCCAGCGACGTGCAACCGGTCGATGAGATACCGGGCGCGGGTTGTGGCGTCCCATTCGGGCAGTGCGCCCGTAAACAGCGCGTCGGCAGCGGAGAACGTTGCTCCGGAAGCGACCGACAACGACTCCATCACCACGGTGGTCGTAGCCGCGACGCCAGCGGTGTTTTCAATCCGCACGGGTCCGAACTGCGCCTTTGTCGCCGATGGCGATTCCATCGCGATGGTCTGGGGCGACGTGCCGTCGAAGATAAAGCGCGTACCGCTCGGGCTAAAGTTGAAGGGGGCCGACGGCGCGTTGGCGAACGTGTCGTTATCTGTCTGGGCAAAGTTGCCGCGCACCCGGAATTCGCCAGCGGACAGCGCTGCACCAGAGTTTGTCGACGGGGTCGCCTCGACGTTGAACGACACATTCTGGGCCACGGTCACCCGATCTTCCGGCTCATTCATGCGCAGTCCGCCATTGTTGCGCACCGTCTGCGTGAAGCTGCCGGTGACGGAGAGCGCACCTGCCCCCGCGAGCCAGAGAGAGCCGGTGTTGGAAATGGTCGCGTTACCCGTCACCGAGAGGTCGCCGCTGAGCGCGAGCGTGCCGGTCACATCCAGCCTGGGAACGGCGCCGCGCACGTTCGCGGCGCTGCCGCTCAACGTGACACTGCCCGTGCCGACGATGGGGCCGGCGCCTACCAGATCGCCGCTCACGGTGAGTCGGAAGCCCCCGGTATCGACCTGCATGGCGGCATCAATCCAGAGCGAGCCGGCCACCGAATTCGCGGTCAGGAGCGGTGCGAACGGCCTTGGACCGACATACACCTTGTCGGTTGCCGTCGGAACGCCGACCGGCGCCCAGTTGGCTGCGATACTCCAGTTGGTGGGCCCCGAAGCGTTCCCGCCGATCCACGTCTTCAGGTCGTCGAAGACGCCGTTGCAGTTGTCGTCCAGCCCGTTGTTTCGCTCGGGTGCACCCGGATAGATCTCCGGATCCACGTCGCTGCAGTCTCCACCGCCCAGAATACCCGTCACACACGGCGCCACCTCGCAGTAGCCATCGCCGTCATCATCATGGGCGAGGGTGCCGTTATCGACTTCACCGTCACAATCGTTGTCGAGACCGTCCACGAGCTCTACCATGCCCGGGTTGCGAAGCACGGTGCGGTCGTCGCAGTCGCCGCCCGGGTTGCCCAGCACGCAGGGCGCGAGCTCACAGTAGCCGTCGCCGTCGTCGTCCCAGGCCGAGGTCGTATCATCGATACGCAGGTCGCAGTTGTCGTCACGCCCGTTGAGCGTCTCGGTCGCACCAGGTGAAATGGACGCGTCGGAGTCATTGCAGTCGCCTGTAGCCGTCACATAGCCGGGCCCTGGCGACGCGCAGTTGGTCACGGCATCACCAGCGCCTACACCATCGCCGTCCCCGTCGATGTACCACGAACGTACGACGACCTCTTCGTCGATGACGCCGTCACAGTCATTGTCCAGACCATCACAGGCCTCGTCATCGGGCAGCACCTGCCCTGCGCACCCCCCCAGCTGCGAGTCGGCGCATACCTGAATGCCGGCGGCGCATACGCCCACACCCAGGGTTCCCGCCGGCCCGGTGTAGCAGGTCCGCTCGAGCACGGCGCCTGTCGCAGACTCATCAATGGCCCCATCGCAGTCGTCGTCCACGCCGTTGCAGACTTCGACCAGCGAGGCACGTGGCACCACCTCACAGCTTCGCACGCCGTCGGTGCAGGCGGTGATGCCGTCCGAACAGGCGCCGCCCAGCCCTGTCAGGCAGGGGCTACCGGTGTCGATCAAGGCGTCGTCGATGGAACCATTGCAGTCGTTGTCCACGTTGTCGCAACGCTCGGCCAGCGGCAGCTGCTGCCCCACGCACGCGCTCCAGGTGCCCACGTTACATGCCTCACTTCCCGCGCGACACACGCCCACATCGAGCCGCTCGGCAGCCCCGGTGAAGCAGGAGCGACGGAGCGGATCGCCTGCGTCGTCTTCGTCGACCAGACCATCGCAGTCATTGTCGAGAGCATCGCAGCTTTCGTCCGTTGGCGGGTTGCCTACGCAGGTCTGCTCGCCCCCGTCGCAAGCGATGCGACCCTGCGCACACTCGCCTTCCAGCCCGGTGACGCATGCATCGCCCACGACACGCACGTCTTCATCGATGGCCTCGTCGCAGTCGTTGTCGGACCCGTCGCAGCGCTCAGCGAGCCCGGGCGCCCGCAATGGGTCGACGTCGTTACAATCGCTGGACGTGTTCACGGCACCCGGGAACGGGCGCTCACAAGAGGGGGTGGCCTCGCCGGCACCGACTCCGTCGCCATCCTCGTCGCTGTACCACTGCAGGCGAATCCCGGCATGACAGGGTTCGATCTGGCAATCGGCCGAACAGCCATCGTCTGCTTCGACATTGGAATCGTCGCAGGTCTCCCGGCCATCGATGAAGCCGTCGCCGCACACGGGCGTGGTACGACAGTCACCTGCGAGAAGCGCGCAGGTGGCAGAACACGCAACGCCCTGCCCCCAGTATCCGAGTGTCGCGCAGGTCGCGTCGCCGAGCTGCTCGCCGTCACAGGCTTCGCCGTCGTCCAGGACGCCGTTGCCGCAGTCCACGCCGGCGTCGATGACATCGGGCGTCGTATCCGGTTCGGTATCCGCCTGACCATCCGCAGCGTCAGGCTGGGCATCCGACATGTCAGCCGCGTCAGGGGTCACGTCAGGCGCAGCGTCCGTTCGACTATCGTCTGGGCCAGCATCGACACTTTCGGGCGCATCGTCGCGTGCGTCGCCCACGTCGGGTGCAACGTCGCGTGCATCGCCCACATCGGGCGCATCGGCAGCGACGTCCGTTCCGGTATCCAGAAATGGCTCATTCGAGCCACCACAGGCGGCGACGCAAAAACACACAACGACAACAACGCTCGTCCAGACGCGCATGAAGCTCTCCACACAAAAAGCCCTCGCGCGGTCGCTAGCCAACTGCGCTACAACGCGCAAGCCCTTCGCGTGCGCGGTCGCGCCCTTCATCCGCGACGATATCTCCCCACAAACGGCGTCGAAGAACCCGGGTCGCCGTGTGCGCGTTTTGGCAGGGCGCGGTAAGAGAAAAGTGATCGGTGTGAGCTCGTTTGACGCCGTTCACCGGGCGGGTTCCCCGGCAAAGTGTCCACAAACGGAGGCGCCGCCATCGGCGGTGCGGGCCACGGCTGAGGGCCGGATTGACGCAGCAATCCGCCGGGCACCGCAAAAATCACTTTTCAGCACGCCACCAGATCGGTACCCAGACCACACATTTCACAACAGGACCGAACAGGGCGAGGCCTGCATGGCAGAGATACGAAAAGTTGCGTTCCTTCGGCACCTTCGGGCCGAGCCAAACCAGTTTGTGTTGCATTTCGCGAACGGTAACCTTCGGCGCAAAGGCGCAGGCGTGTCGTACTGGTTCAATCCCCTGACCGCGGCGCTGGCGCAGGTACCCGTCGAAGACTGCGAGACCACGATTCTGCTCACGGAACGCTCGGTGGATTTTCAGGAAGTCACGGTGCAGGTGACCCTGACGTATCGGGTGGTGGAGCCCGAGAAGGCGGCTCGGCGCGTCAACTTTTCGATCTCGACGACGACGGGCGCGTGGGTGGAACAACCGCTGGAGCGACTGTCGTCGTTCTGGTCGCAGCGGGCACAGAACCCGGTGCGAGCCTGCCTGTCGTCGGTGTCTCTGGTGGACGCCGTGCGCTCGGGTGCCCGCGACGTGCGGCAGGCGATTCTGGCGGCGCTGCAGGCAGACCCAGAGATTGGGGACATGGGCATCTCGGTGGTCGAGGTGCAGGTGGTGCGCGTGGCCCCCACGGCCGAGCTCGAGAAGGCGCTGCAGACGCCCATGCGGGAGTCGATTCAGCAGAAGGCAGACGAGGCGGGGTTTGCCCGGCGGGCCAACGCGGTCGAGAAAGAGCGGGCCATCAAGGAGAACGAGCTCGCCACCGAGCTGGAGCTGTCGCGGAGACAGGAGCAGCTGATTGAGCAGCAGGGCCGCAATCGGCTCATGGCGGTGCAGCGCGAGGCCGAGTCCGAAAAACAGAAGGCGCAGGCCACGATTGAACGACAGCAGCTCGAAGCGGCAGGATATGTGGCGCAGCTGCAGGTGCGGGCCGAAGGCGAGGCGAACGCGCGACGGGTACAGGACAGCGCGGTGCTCGAGAATGAGGCGCGTCGGGTCGAGCTGTACAGGACAGCGCCGAACAGCGTCATGTTCGGCTTTGCGGCGCAGACGCTCGCGACCAAGCTGCAGAACGTTCAGCACCTGAACATCACGCCCGATCTGGTTCGCGACGTGTTCGTGCAGACGTTGCGTGACTCGGGGAACGGAAAATAACCATGGGCAACCGCCCGCGCATTGTGCTGGTGACCCGCCCCACGCCGTGGGAGCTGTTGTTGCGGCAACACGGCACCCCGGGTCAGGCCGAGTTTTACCTGCGCACGCGGGGCGAGACCCCGGACTGGTATCGGCATGTACACGAGCGTCTGCAGACGGCGCTGGGCGTGGTGAACAGCCAGCTCCCCTCTGACCAGCGGCGGGTCCGTGTGGACCGCGATTCGCTGGATCGCTTTGTGTTTCGCAACGAAGACGTGGTGGTGGTCATCGGGCAGGACGGGCTGGTGCCAAACGTGGCCAAGTACCTGACGGGGCAGACGACCATCGGCGTCAACCCGGACCCCAAATCATGGGATGGCGTGCTGTGTCGGCACCCGGCCGAGTCGTTGCGCGCTGTGCTGCAGTTCGCATACGCGCCCTCGGGCACACGCTACCGGTTCGAGCGCCGCACCATGCTGGTCGCCGAGCGCGAAGACGGCCAGCGACTCCTGGCGCTCAACGAGATTTTTGCAGGGCATCAGACACACCAGTCCGCGCGCTATCGGCTGACGGTAGGCGAG
>JAGWVZ010000082.1 GCA_018970625.1 Myxococcales bacterium
ATCACCAACGGCCGCGCTGAATCGGTCCCGTCAACGGATCAACGCACCTTCCGGAACCACGGCCAGCGCGATTTCACCGTCTGACTCGAATCCGACCACCGCCCTGCCCTGCCAGATACCACCCTGACGCACGGGTGTCCCCATGCCCAGCGGGCTACCTACCTCGCGGACCTCAGGACCGGCCGCCAGATAACGTACAATCGACCGCTCGCCCTCGCGCCCGGCTTCATCGAACACCAGCGCCGCTCCATCGGCGTCGACCGCCAGCACCGCGCGCGTCCGAAACCCCGACCACTCGGCCACCTGCATCAGCTGCTCACGCTCACCGTCCCCATGGAGTGTGGCCACGACGCCCGTCGTGTCGGTGCGACCCGGCACTGCGATCGCCCAACGATCGTCCACCTGACGCAGCAACGGCCGCGATCGCCACACGCTCTCGGCGGTCATGGGTGTGTCCTCTCCCCAAAGATCCACGGGCGAACCCACCGGGTTCAGCGATCCATCCAGCCGCTGCGCATACACCCGGCCCGCACCGTTTCGCTGCACCATCAACAGCAGCAGCACCGCCGGGGCCCCGTCAGCGCCCGAAGCTCCCGTCGCTACCTGCAGCGCCGTCACATCTCCGCCCGGCGTAACCAGCGGAAACGCCTCACTTTCCCACGCGCCCGCCGCCGTCGCCACTGCGCACGCGGCGCTGCGATCCCGAAGGCTCCCCACCCGATTGGGCCAGCACACCAGCGCGCCTGTGGGCCAGGGCGCCGCCGCCACCGACCCTGCAACCGACCACTCGGCCGGCAACGCCAGCGCCCGACTCAGCTCCCCGAACGTCCCCGACGCATCGATCATCGTCATCGACACCGCCGCCCGACCATTCGGCTGCTCAATGCCCTCGGTCGGTCGAAACGCAAAAATCGAGTCACCGGACGGCACAAATACCGGAACCGAAAATGCACCCACCGCCCACGTCACCGTGTCAGCCTGTGCGACGTCGCGACCCGCGCCCGGACGTCGAAGCCACGTCCCGATCTCGGCCTGAGAGCCTCTTACGTTCATGACCAGCAGCAGGTCGCCCGTCGTCATGCGGTGAACAAACTCGACGCCGGCCGTCTGCCACAGCCCCTGCCAGTTCGCCGGCTGCCAGATGTCAGCGTCCGCCCTCATCGTCACCGAAGGCGTGACAGGTGCAGCCGTACCTGAACCACCAGCCGAGGCTTCGGCCGCAGCGGGCAGCGTCGCCTCCGGCTGAACCGTGGGGCGACTCGATGGCTCGGTCGGTGTGCACGCCTGCAGCATCAGCAGGCCAAGGGCGCTCCCCAACCACCTTCCGACCCGCGAACCAAACCACCGGAACCACCGATCAGGAAAGGTTTCCGACCACCCAACCCCTTGCGTCAGACGCAAGACCATCGCACCTTCACCGCTCCTGTCCTGTGGACGAACGGCCTGACCCGGAAATCCAATCATGAGCGTGCAACAGATTCTGGAAACGAAACTCGCCGAGGCATTGCAACCCGAGTTTCTCAGCGTGGTCAACGAGAGTTCAGGGCACAATGTGCCGCGCGGGTCAGAAACCCACTTTCGCGTCCTCGTCGTAAGCACGGCGTTCGACGGTGTTTCTCTCGTGGGACGCCACCGGCTCGTCAACGCAGCGTTGGCCCAGGAGCTTCGTAGCGGGGTGCACGCCCTGGCCATCGACGCCCTCACCCCGGACCAGTGGCGCGCGCGCGGCGCTGACTCGCTCACCGCCTCACCTGCATGTCAGGGCGGAAACGGAAAATAAGCGTTCACGACCCTGTTCCAGCGTTTGTTTTGCAGGGCGGTAGTCTAATCAGGCTGATTCACGCCGATTCAGGCGGTTGCGTGACCTAGAGCTTGACGGTGTTGCAGCCGAACTCCAGCTCGATCGACCCACTCGCACCCACACAGGCCGCGGAACAGAGCTCAACGGACGTCGGAGCCGACGGGTTGTCGTAGTACCAGCCGTCTCCTCCGGCGCACGCCGCTGCGTTGTCCACGTTGGACAGCGTGGAGCGCGAGCCATCGTCTGCGATGAGCACCACGTTTACACGGTCCACCACCAGACCGAACTCCACTTCGGGCAGCTCGTACGTGCACGGTAACGCCGTTCCCTCGACCACCCGCTCTTCGAGCGCGTCAAAAATCGGTGTCCACTCGGCCTCGCAGATCGACTGCACCAGACCACCGGTGGCCTCGCTGATGGCGATGTACTCATCGCCGCGTTCATCGCCGCACGAGCACTCTTCGAACACGCCGCAGCTCAGCGGAGAGTCCACGAGGTCCACGATGCTGTGCACGTACACCCGGTCAAACCCGGGCGCAGTCGCCGTGTCCAGGAACGCCAGAAACTCCTCGGACCCCGGCCCAAAACCCGCGTCATCGTCGGTGACGATCACAAAGTGAACGATCGCGCCGGGACGCAGAAAGTCCTGAAAGTCGCGGTAGTGCTCGATGGTCAGGTCAATCGCGTCACTGCTGTGCACGCCTTCGCGCACGTGCCGAAAACGCGGCGAATCCGTATCCGGGCAGCCCGGCGCGGCCGACAGCGGCGGCGGCACGCAGATCTCGTTAAAACACTGCGCATCCGCGCAATAATCGCGGTCAGCCCCGATGATCACCACGCGGTAATCGAGCCCGCTGGCGCCAATCCGGGCCGCGAAGGCGTTCAGGTTGGCCTCGACGATCGCGATCGAGTCATCCATGCTCGGCGAACCATCGATCACCCAGATCATGTCCACCGGCAGGGTCGCGTTCTCAGCGGTCGCGAAGTCCGAGCCACACACGCCGCCCAGCCCAGATCCCGTGTCGGTGTCTGTGGTATCGGCATCCGCGCTCCCGTCGGCCGCGCTTCCGTCCATGGCATCGCTCGCGTCGGCCGCGCTTCCGTCCGTCGCATCGTCTGCATCGACGGCGGCGTCCAGCTCGGGTGATCCGCTATCCGGGAGGGCGCTGGTGTCAGCGCTGACGTCGTCGGGAACAGAGGCCTCCGTGTCACCCTCGCCCTGCTCAGCCGCGTCTGCATCGCTGCTCGTGGATGCGTCCACGGCCTCCGACACGTCAACACTCTGGGATGCGTCTGTTTCAGAGGCGGTGTCGGTTGGGAAGGGCCGAATCGAGCCATCCTCCTGCGTGTCCGTGACGCCTTCTGCGCCGGGTGCTGATGAGCAGGCATGCAACAACAGCGTCGCGAACAGCATCCAGGGCGAGCTACGCATGTTCAATCTCCAGACAGCGAGGAATCGTTCACGAGACTGACATGATGCAGGATGTGGCAAAATCGGAGCTTTCTGAAGCGTTTCTTCAAAACTTGTGACGCTAACGCTGCGCCTGATGGGGCGAGCCGCTGTCTGCGAGCAGGCTGTCCATCAACGTCTGCACGAACAGGGTCCCCGCTGGGCCCAGAGTGCGACCCGACGGTGTCACCAGCACGGGTCGATACGACCACCGCTGCAGGTCGGTGGCGAGCGTAACCAACACCCCGTCGGCCAACTCGCGCTCGATCATGTGCCTCGGCATCCAGCCATAGCCGGCGCCCGATAGCAGCGCGCCCTTCTTCGCGTGAAAGTCAGACAGATATACCACATGCCGCGAACCCATGTACGAGGGCTTCGATAATCGTTCGAAACGCGACGACGAATCGCGCACCACCAGCTCGGCTTGCGCGTTGCGCGCGGCGTCGTCGCATGGCCCCACCACCAGAGGATGTGCGGCCGCAGCGACCAGCACCAGTTCCATGGAGGGCAGGTCCCGCGTTTCGAAACCAGCGGCGTCCAAGTCGGAGTCGAAACCCAGGTACAGACCCAGGTCGGCCCTGCCCTCGCGCAGTGGATCGAGCACACCCTCCTGATACTCGACATCCACCCGCAGCCGAGTGGCCATACCGGGCTGCGCGAACCGCAAAAGACAGGCGTTCAGCCAGCTGATGGGCAACGCGCCGTCCACCACGACGTAGAGCTCGGCCTCCCAGCCTCCCTGCAATTGCAACGCGGTGCGCTCGAGCGCCCGCGCACGTTCAAGCACCTCACCAGCCACCTCCAGCAGCCGCTGCCCTTCATGCGTCAGCGTGACGCCTCGACCCTGCCGAACAAAGAGCGCGACACCCAGCGCGGTCTCGAGCTCATGCACGAGGTACGTAATCGCCGACGGTACACGATGCAGCTCGCGAGCTGCGGCAGCAAACGTGCCGGTTCGAACCGACGCCTCAAACACGCGCAGCTGGTCGAGCGTAAAGTTCATGGCCATGACACGCCTCATGAATGGTGTGGCATGCAAATGCCACGTTCAGGGCGGTGGGTAAACGGACTTGTGCACTTCGATTTCAGCGCGCCCGTATGTCAGACCTCGTCGGCCTCGTCTTGCTCGGGGATTTCTGCGCTCGACCGAGGCATTTCACTTCAGTGGTGAAACGGTGAGAAATTGCTCCACAATCGCTTCGACGCGTACCTCACCGAAGATGTCCGGGGTTACATTCTACGGCATCCGTTTCGGGTTATTCCACTGTGTAAGCCGGCGTTAGAACTCTGTCGCGCCTGCAGACTCGTGCGAGCCCCTGTACACCCGGTATTCATCAGACCTCACGGATCCAGCACATCCGTCGGGTCCAGCCGCAACGACTCGGGCGTCAGGATCGCACACGAGTCGTTGTCGCCCAGGTACACCAGGGTTTGCCATGGCACATAACCCAGGCTGCGCTGTGAACGCTCCACAATGCCAAACGCGATGTACGCCGACTGAAATACGTCCGAAGTCACCAGAATCGGCCGATTATGGTCTACCGGTAATGACCACAGAATTCGCGCGGCGTTGCGCAGATTGGTGGTGGTGTGACGAGCATATGGGTCAACCACGATCGCGGACTCGGGAATTCCGTATTGTGAAATCAGATAATTTCGCATTTCCAGCGCTTCGGCGTACGGCGTTCGATCGGGGTGAACGTGCCCACCGGAGAGCAAGAGCACCGGGGCCAGTCCGGCCTGCCAGCGCGCCGCGGCGAGGTCTGCGCGCTGAATACTGAGCGGCGAAATCGGTTCATCGGGTGACGTTGGGCCCTGCCCCGGCACCAGAATGGCCACGAACGGCCAGTCGTTCCGGTCGGATGCCGCCAGCGCATCGTAGGCGGCGCGGTTCAGGCCATCCACCAGCGGGTCATAACGAAATGCCTCGTCGGAGTTCGCCGCAATAAGCAACGCCGCCGCCAGCTCGGCCGTATCTGCATCGAAACCGGCGCTCGCCCGATCGGAATCGAAGTCGGACAGCACGCTCACCATCTCTGCGTTCGACAGGTATGCCGCCGCCTGCGACACCGCAGCATTCTGAAGCGAAGCGCTCAGGCGCACGAGCTCCAGGGCGACGTCGCCCTCGGGCAACGAAGAACCCCACGGATAACCGAGCGCCAGAGCCGCATCGGATATCTCCTGAATTCCGGCTTCGCCCAACTCCAGTTGCAGTGCCTGCGCCAGACCGGTGATGTCTTCGTCGGTCCAGGACAGCGCGCCAATTGCACAGGCATCGTCTTCTCCGCACAGCGCCAACGTCTCCCATCGCGCCCGACGAGCCTGCTGCCACTCCACCAGCGAAGACGTGCTCCGTAGCTCGGCCGTGAGCCCCGCCTGCGCCAGCACCACGCCCAGCGGCGCATAGTGAAGCTGCCCGGGAAACTCGGGTGCAGGTAGTTTCGCCACGGGCCACGATTGCAGGGCGGCGGTTGCTTCAAGGCAGGCGTCGGGACGAAGGCTCTCGCGTAACTGCCCGGCGCTGCCGTCGACGGGCTCGGTGTCGAGGTCCGAGATGTCTGTGGCGTCGAGGGTATCGGTTTCGTCGACTGCGTCTTCATCGCCGGGTTGGGTGGTTTCGATTGCGCCGGCGTCGGTGTCGGCAGCGACGTCCTCGATGGGGTCGCCCGTGTCGGTGCCATTCACGTCATCGTCGACGGTGTCACTGCAGCTGGCGATGGCGAATAGCAGGACGACAAACGGCAAACGCCAGAGAGACTTTGCTTTCACAACAACTTCCGGGAGGCCTGAGCAGAGTAAAACCAGATGCGCGGTAATCTGTCTGAATGAAACGAACCCGACAAGCCGATGAAGATCCTGTGGCGTGCGGTCATGCAGTCGCCACAGCACCCGAAAGTCCTGATCCCTCATGTTCGATCAACCCGGATTCGTTCCCGTCGCGACGACGGTCAGATCCACCATGACGTACGCCCTGATTTCGGGCGGGAGCGTCGCACCGGAGGTCGAGAGCGTGAAGCCCGATAATGTGCCGTCCTCGCTGACTGTGCGCGAGCCGGCGGTGCCGTAGGAGAGTGGGAGCGGTGCGCCGGTCTGGGCGTCGACGAGCAGGATGGCCACGTGGTGGTCATCGCTGTTGAGGGTGGAGCCATCGAATGTGGCGCGCAAAGCGTCGGCTTCGAAGATCACATTCACGATGCCAGTGCCGTCGACGGTTCCTGCCGTTCCTTCTGACCACGGCTCCAGAATGACAGCGCCCGCGGCGGTCAGGGTATCGTCGTCGGGGTTGCACATGCCAAGGCGGCGAAGGAAAGGCCCGTAGAAATTAATGTCGCCGCAAACGGTCGTTGCAATCACGTCGGCGGGACGCGTCGGCATTCCCCCGGCGTCAAACGATGCGGCAACCCGGAAACGATTGAACCCAATAATAAAGCTCATGACCTCGAGCTCCAGGCCACGCTCGTTAAGCAAGGTCAGGTTTCCGTCCTGATACCGGTACTGGAATGCAAACACCCCGCGCGTCAGTGGGTCGAGTCGCGTAATTCCGTCGGCGCCCGGTCGCCCCTCGACCACCCACGCGACACCGCGTTCGGGCTCGCCGTCAGTCGCCTCGCCAGTCGTATCCACGAGGGTCACCAGGAAATGCAGCGAGTCGAATCCAATCTGATTATAGCTTGGCAAAAGGGTAGGCAGGGGGGCGGCAAGACGGCGCATCTCAAACACCGTTGCGTCACCGTCGAGCCCGACCTCGAGCGCTGGCGGAGATGTGGGTGCATTGATATCGAAAACAAAGGTCTCGTCGAAATTCCCGGCTGGGGTACCGCCAGTCAATGCCAGGCCCTCGCGCTCGGGGTCGCGAAGAATGGTCCCCTGAAGCTGAACGGAGAGCTCGTCGTTGGTGCCATCGGTCCAATCCTCTTCCGGTGTAATCACCACAAAGCGACGGTCTCCCGAAACCACCACCGAAGCCGGCAGGTCGGGCACGAGGGTCACTGTCAGGCTCTCGTTATCGATGAGCGCGAGCTGTGTGTCTCCTTCCTCGCGCACCGACAGCGTAAATCGAATGGCCTCGTTGCTCGCAATATTCTGGGCCGGAACATTGAGGGCGCTGCCAAATGCGGTGGTGTAAAGCAGCCGCGCTTCGTCATCGGTGAGCGGTTCGTCGGGGCCCAGTCGGCAACGCGAATTTCCAGATTCCTCGGCACGCAGGCAGAAATCATACGGAACGCCAAACACTTCACCCGACTCACCGGCGAGATAGATGGCGTGTTCGCCTAATGCCGGCGAAGCGTTCATATCGTCGCGGTCCTGCTGAATGGCCTGCCAGGTCCAACGAAGAGTGCCATCACCATTCAATACCAGCAGTTTACCATCGCCCGTGCCCAGATAAATGTGGTCTTCACCATCCACCGCCGGCGAAGAACGAATGGGTGCGCCGTGATCGTAGGCCCAGCGAATCGCACCAGAGCCCGGTTCCACGGCATACACGGTGCCGTCCGCGGAAGGCAGAATAATGGCCCCGTCCGACAAAAGAGCCGCGGACGCATAAATGTGGTCACGCGTGGGCACACTCCACAGCTGCCGCCCGGTATCGGGGTCATAAGCGCGCAAATATCCGTCAAACGAACCCAGCACCATTTCGCTCGTGGTGAGCAGAGGGCTTGCCGAAACCGTTCCGATGGTGCCGGTTTCCCATCGCAGCCGCCCTGCAGAGGTGAACGAGAACGTGTTTACGCCGAGCACGTTATTGTTGCCAATAAAGAGCGCGTCGTCAGGATTTCGCAGGGCGGGCGACGACCAGGTCTGGTCGGGCATTGTCAGCGACCATGCCTGTTCACCCGTGTCTCGCGCCACACCATAAATTCGGAAATTGTCGTTGGCCACGACCAGCGTTCCGTTCCAGGTAATGGCCACATTTCCTTCGAACCAGTTAATAAACGCACCGGTTTCCTCGGCCGACTCAGCGCCGAAACGCCAGATCTCTTCACCGGTAGCCGCATCGAATGCGTACAGAAAACCATCGCCCGAGCCCACATACACTCTGCCCTGATCATCAAGAAGCGCCGCGGAATCGATGATTTCGCCTGTGGTCGCACGCCAGCGCTCGGACCCGTCCGGAGAAATGGCGTAGAAATTACGGTCTGCAGAGCCTACGTAAATGGTGCCGTCTGCAGCGACGACCGGCGACGAGAAGATGCCCTTCCCTGTCTCGAAGACCCAGGGGGCGGCGCCATCATCGGTGAGCAGGCGGTCGGTTCGGCCGGTCTGCTCAATGTCGTGTCGAAACTTCGGCCACGGCGCATCGGCCTGCAAAGGGCTGGGCAACGGCTCGGCCGACCCGTCCGCTGCGTCAGCGTCGTCGATGGTGTCCTGCACGTCAGCGGCGTCGACGGCACCGGCGTCAGTATCCGAATCGGAGTCCGGTTCAGCGTCAGCCGCCGAGCCGTCTTCGGCATCGGTGCTGGTATCACCGGGACCGGCGTCGTTTGGGGCCAGCCCGCTGTCGTCGCTGCACGCGAGATAGAGAGACGCGGTCAGGCCAACAAACAGGATCGCGCTCTGGTTCCAGACTCGGCTCGTCATGATGCACATTGGGGGTGTGGGGTTGTATGGTTTGGCCTATGGCGCATCCCGGGGCCCTTCGCAAGCGTGTAGATGGAGCGCAAGTGCACGGAAATGGGAAGAAAAACAGACGCACGGTTTTCGAACGGGGGCCGGGTACGATTCACACATGGCGCTGCATGACTCGAGGGGTTGGGCGATGCCGAAACACGTTCTCCGTGTGGCGCCTGTCAGCGTTCGTTACCGCTGCCGAGCTACGACCGCCCTGCACAACAGCAGCGGGCGAGTACGCGACGAAGGCCGGAGTGGGGCGAACCAGGACACAACATCCTTGCAATTTCGGCAGCAGGTGCCGAATATGCAAGGATGATTGAACGCCATCTGCTCCATAACCTGCTGATTCGGCTCGACGAATCTCCCGCGGTCGTCCTTCTGGGTCCCCGGCAGGTCGGCAAGACAACCCTCGCGTTTCAGGTCGCGGAGACGAGGCCGTCCATCTACCTCGACCTGGAGTCGGAGCAGGACCGGGCGAAACTGTCGGCTCCCGAGCTGTACTTGCGGAGTCATGAGGACAAGCTCGTGATTCTGGACGAGGTACAGCGCGCTCCCGAGCTGTTTGGTTTGCTGCGCGGCCTGATCGATGAAGGACGTCGACGAGGACGCCGAACGGGACGGTTTTTGTTGTTGGGTTCGGCGTCGCTGGACCTGATGCGACAGTCGAGTGAGTCGCTCGCTGGACGGGTGAGCCACCTGGAACTGGGTCCGCTGAGCGTTCTGGAATGGCGCGACCGTCCAGACGACGCATTATGGGTGCGCGGTGGATTCCCGGAGAGCGCGCTCGCGAAGTCTGACGCGGCGAGTATGCGTTGGCGCCTTGATTTTATTCGAACATACCTCGAGCGAGACGTTCCGCAGCTGGGGTCGCGCGTGCCCGCGGAGACATTGCGTCGGTTTATGACAATGCTTGCTCATCAGCAGAGTGGGCTGTTGAACCTGTCCGAGCTTGGGCGATCATTGCAGGTCGATGGCAAGACGTGTGGTCGATATCTGGACCTGCTGGTGGACCTGTTGCTGGTTCGGCGGCTGGAGCCATGGCACAGCAACGCCGGCAAGCGCCTGGTGAAGTCACCGCGGGTGTACCTGCGCGACCCCGGACTCGTGCATGCTCTGCTGGGCATCTCGAATCTGGAGGCGCTGCTGGGCCATCCTGTCGCCGGTGCCTCGTGGGAAGGCCTGGTCATCGAGACACTGATCTCCGTATTGCCGCAAGGCGCCACACCTTCGTTCTATCGCACGGCGGCCGGCGCCGAGATCGATCTGTTGTTGTCGTTTTCCGGAGGCGAGCTCTGGGCCGTGGAGGTGAAGCGCAGTCTGGCCCCGAAGGTGCAGCGTGGATTTCACGAGGCATGTACCGACCTTCAACCTTCCCGCCGTTTCGTCGTGTACGGCGGCACGGAACGCTATCCGTTGAACGAAGATATTGAGGTGATCAGCCTGCGCGAGCTGGCCGGGCTGGTGGCGGCAATGGATGTGTCGTGAAACACACGCCGATCAGGGCGGAGGTTCTCTCATGAGTCGGGGGCAAACTT
>JAGWVZ010000856.1 GCA_018970625.1 Myxococcales bacterium
ACCGTGCAGCAGCGCGGCGCCGCCATCATCAAGGCCCGCGGACTCTCGTCCGCAGCGTCGGCCGCCAACGCCGCCATCGACCACGTGCACGACTGGGCCGGCCTCGGCAACGGCGGCATCGTCTCCATGGCCATCCCGTCCGACGGCTCGTACGGTGTGCCCACCGGCCTCGTCTTCTCGTTCCCGGTCCGCGTCACCGCACCCTGGAAGTACGAGATCGTACAGGGCCTGCCCATCAACGATTTCTCGCAGGTCGCCATCAACAAGACCACCGACGAGCTGCTCGGCGAACGCGAATTCGTCAAGGATATGCTGGGTTAATTCCGGCAATAATTGCCCGAATTGATTTCAGATATAACCACCTGAATCAATTCTGCGTCGGGCTGAGTTTATTCCGGCTTTAAATGGGGATATTCGACGAAGCCTGAATTCGTTGAATTTCCTTTTCTGTTTTCAGCCGCGGGCGATTGCACCGTCGGTGTCCGTTGCTTCGGCTGTGTCCTTGCAGGGCGGTGGTGTTACGACCGTGGGGCGTTTGATTGGGCCGGGGTGGTGGTCTGCATGTGGCCGCCCGGAAGTTCACCCGTGTAGAGTGTCCGCTGGAACCGTCGCGCCGAACGTTGAAGAGCGGGCTATTGCAATCGCTCAACGTCAGGTCTATCCCCGTGGGGTGTGGCGGCGCTGCATCGCTGCATGTGTGCGCTACCACCCGTCGTCGCCTTCACTGGTAATCGACCATGACCACGCAGAAACTCACATTCGAGCCACTCACAGCCGATATTCTGGCTCTTCTGCATGCGAAAGGAATTCCCCTTCTGGGCGTCGAAGCCTCGAAACCATGCTGGAACGCGGCGGCGCGCGCCTTCGACGTTCTGGCAGAGCAGCCGCAGGCCCGGCTGACAACGGCGCTCGCGTTCACCCTGCGCTCGGCCATGCGAGAGAATGCCCTCGGTTTTCTTCCGGCAGTGGAGTCACCGAAAGGGCGCAGACTGGCCGCATGGATGCTGTTGGAATTGGCGCTCCGAGAACCAGAGCCACTGCCTGAAACCGCTCGGGAATGGGTGTTCGCTGTGCAAAGTGCGCCTGGTGACTTGTCTCCCGTCTATTTGTCCCAGACCAGCCTCGAGTTCAAACGGCGTCGTTGGCAGGAACAGGCGACACCCTCTCAGCGTCAGTTTGGGGTGTTTGGCGCCCTGGATTTGCTGGATTCAGAGTGAACGTTGTCACGGAACTGGATGTCATTGTCGAGGCATTGCAGCGACTTGATGCGGCACTGCAGCGCTACCGTCTCGCTCCTCCTCGGAGACGAGTTTTTATTTTCGGCAGATTCAGAGGGCGAGACGACGACGAATATCGAGCGGCTTTGTAGAATTTACAGACTAACGTGGGGCGACGTTCGACCTGTGCTCGAAGCCACTTGTCGCGACTCGCCTGCATTGTCATCAAACACCCGAAACGAACTTCGCCAGGCTGTGCTTCAGGCGTTCGACGTGCATTGGGAACCAACGCTATAAACCAGCGCAGGGGTTGATCCAACGTTGCTTCATCCAACAACGTTTGCAGTGTATCTGTCGAAATCGATTCCACCTCATCCTTGTAAATCCGGCACCTGCTGCCGAATATACAAGGATGCGTGCCATGCCAGCT
>JAGWVZ010000857.1 GCA_018970625.1 Myxococcales bacterium
CGTCCGGTGTTCCGCAGACTTCGTCTGCGGGCACTCACGACATGTGAGCACCAGAGGGAGCCGCCGCAGCGGTTGAACCCGGCCCGCCGCGATTCACTCGCGGCGAGGCCGACCAAAGCGAGCGAAAGCGAAGCGAGTCGCGAGCGCTCGATTTCAGTCGTACGCGTTCGTGACCTGCGGGATGACCGGGGTGTCGAGCAGCAGGTTGGTCGTGATCTTGAAGTTCGACTGGGTGCGGTGGCGCTCTGCGAAGAAGAAGTCGAGGTCGTACCGCTGGCCGTTGACCAGGCCGAGGCGGTTCAGCTGGACTTCCTGCTCGATCGCACCATGGACGCCGCCGAGGTCAATGACCATCTTGTTGTCGATGAAGACGAACACGTCGTCGTCACCGCGGAACGCGAAGGTCTGGTTGGCGCTCGAGTCGTAGGTGAACTGCGTGTGCAGCTCGTAGGTGAAGTGGAAGTTGCGGTTCGGCGATCCACCCGGGTTGCCGAAGAGCTGGTTCTCGATCGGGAAGAACCCGCCGCGGGCCGAGTAGACGGGGTCGGTGTTCGAATCGAACACATAGGTCCCGTTCGACTGGCGGGTCAGGGTGATCGAGAGCGCCGCCGATACATTGAACGCCAGGTCGTCGTTGTACCACTTGTTGAAGGTGGTGGCGCTCTGGATGCCGCCCGTGTCAGTGCCCGAGGCCTTCGAACCCGCGACGTCGCCCATGGCGGGGTTGTAGAGGCGCCAGCAGATGTTCTTGCCGGCGGAGTTCCTCCACTCGGTGTTCACCTTCCAGCCGCCGCCCTTGAACACCGGCTTCTTGTCGGAGCCCAGGGTGGGCGCGATGTTGTCGCAGTAGTGGGCGAAGCCACCGGTCGGCTGGCGCTCGAAGTCGGGGTGTCCGCCCGAGACGGTGCGCTCCTTGAAGTCGCGCACGACGCCGGTCAGGGTCACGGTCGCCGGCGGGCTGGCGGACTGCGGCGTGCTGACCGAGTGTTTCGAGATCGCCAGCGGCGAGACGACGGCCGCAAGCGCGATGATGGAAAGGACGGGTCGGACAAATGTCATGTGTTTCTCCCCAGTGGCGCCGGGATGAAGGGCGCTCACCTGCATCAAGGTTCCGATTCCCGATCGCCTCGGTCAAGCGCCTCGAACGCGAAGTCGGGTGTGGGGTGTCCGCCTGCGCGGGCTGGCGCGGAGGGGCGGTCTGGGCGGGTGCGAAGAAACGCGCAGAAGGTGTTGTCGGAGCCGCCCGCGAGCCGATGCAATCGTCATAATCCGCGCGGTCGACGCGACCGCGGTTTCCGACACGACAATGGGCGTCAGGCACGAGGCCAGGACCTTGCTGAAAGGTCACACGCTCGCGAAGGATTGCAGCAGACATGGACTCATTTCGTATTCAGGGTGGCCGCCGGCTTGCCGGGCGGATTCAGGTCGAGGGCTCCAAGAACGCAACGCTTCCCTTGATGGCTGCGGCGCTGTGCACCGACGGCGAGATCACGCTGCGGAACGTGCCCTGTCTGTCGGACATCTCGAACATGGCGCGCCTGCTGCGCGAGCTCGGCGTCCAGGTCGACGGTGACTGCGGGACCATCAAGATGCGGGTCATGGACCACAACAAGGTCCACGCCCACTACGACATCGTGAAGAC
>JAGWVZ010000858.1 GCA_018970625.1 Myxococcales bacterium
CCCCAACCGCCCTGACTGCCGCCCTGCGGTGCTGCGGGGGGAGCACCCCAACCGCCCTGACTGCCGCCCTGCGGTGCTGCGGGGGGAGCACCCCAACCGCCCTGACTGCCGCCCTGCGGTGCTGCGGGGGGAGTACCCCATCCGCCCTGACTGCCGCCCGCCGGGGGTGCTCCCCAGCCGCCATTGCCTCCTGCCGGAGGGTTTCCTGTCGACATGACTTCACCTGCGTGTGTGTTTGTGGTCGCACCCGGACTGGTGTGTGTTTATCCACCCCTGCGTGTCATAGATCAAGCGCGTAAATGTTTGATGCCGTTCATCTTCGCGCGCCGCGCATACGGGGTCCGTGTTCACCCGACTTGACTGCGCCTGTGCCCGGGGTAGCAGTCTGCTCCCCCTCGCGTATGTCCGCGAGGAACAACGAGTGTCGTCATGGTCGCGCTGTATCGCCCTCTAGCGGGCTGGAAGGTAGAGTTTCTGGGGTTGATGGCGATCGCCGGGCCCCTGATCGTCAATCGCGTCGGGCACATGGCGATGTCGGTGGTGGACACGACGATGGCAGGCCTTCTGGGCTCGGCAGAGGTGGCATCGGTAGGCCTGGGCGGCATCGCGTTCTTCTTCGGCTTTGTGTTCTCGATGGGGCTGATGATGGGGGTAGACCCCTTCATTTCACACGCCATTGGTCGAAAGGACGTTGCAGCTCGTCGTCAGGGTTGGCGCGCGGCCAACTGGCTGGTGTTGCCCACATCGCTGCTGGTGATTGTGGCCGTGCTGGGTGCGCCGTATGTGCTGTCGGCGATCGGTTACGACCCGGCACTGGTGACTGGCGTGCGCACCTATCTGTCGGTTCTCGCGCTGGGTGCGCCGGCGACGATGGCCTTTATGGCGTGGTCAACGTGTTTGTCGGCCCATGGTGATACCCGGGTGCTGACGTGGATTCCTCTGGCTGCGAACGTGATCAACGTGGCGGGCAACCTGCTGTTTACGCTCGGCTGGTTTGGATTTCCGAAGCTGGGGCTCGCGGGAATCGCGCTATCGACCGTTCTGTGTCAGTGGTTTGAGGTCGCCGCGCTGGCGTGGGTACTCCGCCCGGGCGGCGCTCGCGGTGACCTGTGGGAGGGGGTGCGCGCGCCGGATCGTGCGGCGGTGGTATCGGTCGTGCGATTCGGGCTGCCTGTCGCGTTTCAATACACCGCTGAATTCGCCGGCTTTGGCTTATCGACGCTGTTCATCGGTTATTTTGGTACAGCCGTGCTCGCGGGTCACCACATCGCGCTGAACTTTGCGAGCATCACGTTCACGGCGGCGCTGGGGATTTCGGCGGCGGCGTCGGCGCGGGTAGGGCAGGCCTATGGTCGAAAAGACGTCGACGGCATTCGGGCGGCGGCCGTTGTCGCCTGGGCCAGTGGCGCTGCGATTGCTGCGTTCACCGGGCTGGTGATGCTGCTCTTTGATCGGCAGATCGCGTGGCTGTACGTCAGAGACAGCGAGACGATGACCTGGGCGGCGGCGTTCATTTCAATCGCCGCCCTGTTTCAGTTTGCCGATACGACGCAGGCGATTGGCTTTGGCATCATGCGCGGCATGGGCGATACTTTCTGGCCGGCCGTTTACAACGGCATCAGCTATTGGGGCGTAG
>JAGWVZ010000083.1 GCA_018970625.1 Myxococcales bacterium
CGAGGCCGACGCCTTCTAACCCGGGCCGAGCCGCTTCGCCGGCTGTCTGGTTTGCGCTCTCGCCAAGGCACGTCATGAAGCTCTCGAATGGTACGATGGTGGTCACGGCGAACAGGGGGTTCCGGGTGCCACGTGCTCTGCGTGCGACCCTGCTTATGGGCTGCGTCAGCGTGTGGGCGTGCACCCGCCCTGCAACACCCGTTACGACGACCGACTCACCAGGGGTGCGCGAGTGGCATGTGGTGCCGTATGCGTTGCCCGAACCGTGGTCCAATCGCGACACCGAGGTCAGCGGGCTGGCATGGTGGGGCGATTCGCTGGTGTTGCTGCCGCAATATCCCGCGCGGGTGCAACAGCGTCTGGCGGTGATTGACAGCGCGCAGCTCGCATCGGGGGCACCGTTGACGCCAACGCACCTCACCCTGACCAATCCGCACGTGGTGGAGTCGATTCCCGGGTTCGAGGGGCTTGAAGCGATCGCCTTTCAGGGTGACGCTTTCGCCGTGACGGTCGAAGCCAGACAGGGCGGCGACATGACGGGGCATCTGGTCACAGGAACGGTCGACGCCGTCGCCCGGACGCTCACGTTTCGTACCGACTGCGTGGTTCCCTTGCCCATGCCGACTCAGCTCGACAACAAATCATTCGAGTCTGTCGTGCCCTGGCAGGGCGGCTGGCTGACGATGTATGAAGTGAATGGCGATATGGAAGTGGCCGATTCGTTTGGGGTTTTTGTTAGCGGTGCATGTGTTGCAGAGCCGCGCGATGTGCCGTCGCTTCCATATCGACTTACTGATGTGGCGCTGCTGGATACGGTGGGTTCGCTGGCCGTCCTCAACTACCACTGGCCCGGTGAGACCGAGCTACGAACATCGGACGCGCCTCTGCGAACGCGGTGGGGTGTCGGGTCCAGTCATACGCAGCAGCCGCATGTGGAGCGGGTCGTCTTCTGGCGCATTGGGGCGGATGGTTCGGTGATCGAGGAAGATCGTGCACCGGTCTGGTTCTCGCTCGAACCTGGCGTCGCCCGAAACTGGGAGGGTCTGGTGGGCTGGCAGGAAGGTTTTCTGGCGGTGACCGACAGGCACCCGGGCACGATCCTCGCGCGGATTGTCCCACCCGGACAGCCCTGAGGGCGACTTGCGATGGCGGAGCGATCCGGATTGGGTGTTGCGCCGTACCGTGAGCGGGCTATCGGTGCCGCGTGCCCAACTGGATAGCGGCACGATGGTGAAGCCGTCGTTGCGTGCGTCATTTGTTTGGGCGCCGCCCGTCCGCCGTCATCGCGCTGGTCAGGCGGGCGTCCTGCCTGTGCGTCTCATGTTCTCTCCTGCGTGTGTCTCGTTGTATGTCCGTATCGATCCCCGTTTCGTTTCCGGCGTGGTCCACCGCATGGCCCTGCACAGCGACTGGCCTGGCCTGGCTGCTGGCTCACGAGCTTGCGCCTGAGGCTCCTCATACAGCGTTTGGGCTGTCGGGAGCCGCTTTCAGGGCGTACTTTTTTACGCCCGATGACAACTACAACTACGACGTCGTGTTTCCGGGAGTGCTCTGGCATGACGCGTCACTCACGCTCGACCACTATGGCATCATCGAGTCGTTGGCGGCGCACTGGGGCTGTGACATTCGGCGCTCTCAGGCCTCGGCGAACGAGCATGCTGCGCTGCTGAAACGCGAGCGCGACGAATGCCGCACCGCTTGGGCTCGCCTGGATGGCGTTGCACGCTGGACCGCTGTCGCTTACCCGCCAGCGGCGGTGCACGGCGCCGAATCAACCGCCGCCCTTACCCTGCATGTGTCCCGCGATGCGCAGGTCGCCAGCCCGGCGGCCGAAGTGGTGACCGTGCGCCGTGGATTCCCCGACATTCCCGTATCGCGGCGTCACGCGTTGCAGCGGGACGTCCTGCAGTTCGCGCGGCTTCATGCCGAGAGCGGTAAAGAGATCGCCGCCGATCACGATGTCATTCTCGCATCGGGTCCTCGCGCCTTTCTTGTGGCAGCCCAGTGGTTCGAGTCAGGCGCGGCTGCTTTGCATGACGACTGGTCGCGCTCGGCGTCGCAGTGGCTGGGTGACCTGCACGCCGCCCGAACCGGGGCCGCTGATTTTCTGCATGCGTGGGCGGTAGCGCTGGATGCAGGAGACGAGCAGTGGGCAGTCGTGCCGGGAGGAACCGACGCGCTCGGGGCCGCCGCTGCCGCCTACAGGATGGTCTCGGATGAGCTGCAGCCCGTCTTGCCGGCTGATGTGTTGACGGACGGACGCGCGATCGCCACCGCGCTTCGCGCCGCACACCGCAGTGAGTTGATCGCGCTGCAGCTGTTGTCGCGCGTCGACCCCCGTCCTGATGGTGCGTGGCTACCGTCCTGAAGCCGGTCAAAAGATCGCTCGCCGGGGTTGTCACCGAACCTGCATGTGAGCATTCTGTAAGAGCCTCGCGCCCGGATTGTGCAGTGATTTCTCAGGTCGTCAAAACGGTGGTCACAGGCATCATCCCGCAGCTGTTGCAGTCGCTGCTGCTGATGCCGCTGGGCATTGTCATGTTCCTGTTTTCATTCCTGATTTTGTGGATGAACGAGGGCCTTCCGCTGCGTCACGAACTCGCCGGGCAGACGGTGGTCATGTCGCCCGACGGCGCTGGTGCCCCACGAAACGGCGCGGCTGTCTCGGTGACGGGTCCGTTGACGGCCGCTGCGCCGGTGACGGGCGACGACGGCTTTTTCGTGGGTGGTCAGTACGTCGCCGTGTATCGCATCGCCGAGGCGTACGCATGGCATGAATCGGTGACGCACGATTCGGAGCGCCGCTGGGGTGGTTCAATCGTCGACCGGCAGACGTTCGACTACGCCCTGCAATGGGCCGAGTTCGTGCCCGACCACACCCGATTCGAAGAGCCCGACGGCCACCTGAACGTGCCGATGACGGTTGGTGGTGCATTTGTACCCGGTGCTGGTTTTCGGGTGGGACAGATTCCTATTGCCACCGAAAAGGTCATCCCACCGGGCGCGACGATGCTCGACTGGGGCCGCGTGACGCGTATCGCGCAGGGACAATCGGGCACCGTTGCAGGGCGGTGGCTGTATCTGGCGGGAGCAGACCCGTCCAACCCTCGTCCCGGCGACCAGCGTGTCATGTACTGGGTGGTGCCGCAGGGGCAGCCGGTGACGGTGTTCGGTGCCTGGGTAAAAGGAGCGTTGCAGCCGCTGGACGCCGACGGAATGCCGTTCTTTGACATCATCTCGGGCCCCCGCGAGGCGGCGATTGAGGTGCTTGAAGACGAAGACAACATGCGCATCTGGGCGCTTCGAGTCGTGGGGGTGCTGGCGATGTGGGGCGGGTTATTCCTGTTGCTCTCGCCGGTTTATACCGTCTGCGACATCATTCCGCCGTTGGGGATTCTGATGCGCGTGCTGGTTGCGCTGGGCACCGTGTTTCCAACGATTTTGCTCTCCGGGATCACGGTGGTGCTGTCGATTGTGGGTCACAACATGCTGTGGACGGGCATGATTCTGGGCAGCATGGTCGTGTTTATCCTGCTGCAGTACTATGCGTGGCCGCGCTGGCGTTCGCGATGGATGGGTTTCAAACGATCCCCGTCGAGCTCGGTCGAACCGGGGAGCTCCGCGAACGCTCCGAACGCGGATTCGACGCCAGTCTAGGTAGCCAGAGCGGGTCGAGGGCAGGTGTGTGTGCTCCAGCCAACGAGGCGGTCATGCGCGAGCGCTCGCCGTGTCAGGAAGGGCGAGTCGTTGCGAGGCGCCGCGCTGCCAGCGTGGCAGCCAGACCGGTGGCGTACCTGAAACTGGACACGTCGGCCACGCCGCTGCCCGCGATGTCGTAGGCGGTACCGTGGTCGACGCTGGTGCGAATCAGAGGCAGGCCGAGCGTCAGGTTGGCGGCTTCTCCGAAGTGCCGCGTCTTGAGGGGACCCAGCCCCTGATCGTGGTACATGGCGACGACCGCATCGGCCTGCATGTGGCCATTGGCGACGCGTGGGAAGACGGTATCGGCTGGCCATGGCCCAGAGACGTTCATGCCCAGCGCACACGCCTGTTCAATGACGGGCGTAATCAGGGTCAGCTCTTCGGTGCCAATGGTGCCTTCTTCACCCGCATGCGGGTTCAGGCCGCAGACGGCAATGTGGGGGCGTTCAAGCGCGTGCCAGCCCCAGGACTGGAGTGTGTCGTGCGTAATGCGAATGGTCTGCAGCAGGTCATGGGCGTTCAGATGGGTCGCCACCTGCGACACGGGAATATGAACGGTCGCCAGCGCCACACGCAGCACGTCGCCGGCGAGCAACATGACCACCTGCGGTACGCCACATGCTTGTTGAAGTACTTCGGTATGTCCTGTGGGCGGCAGCCCTGCATCGGCCAGCCGCTTCTTGTGCCACGGCAACGTCGAGATCGCGTCGATGCGTCCTGCGAGCCCGTGCTGAATGGCCAGAAGCAGCGCCTCGTGTTGCAGTCTCCCGAACGCGGGAATCGGCTGAGCCCAGGGATATCGCGGGGAGTGCGCGCGGTCCCAGCCGCTGTCGATGTGCAACACGGCGAGCTCATCGGCGGGTATGCCACGTGCCTCATCGGGGGTGTTCACCTGCCGCAGGGCGCGCACGACAGAGCTCCCGCGCGCCCGCAGATCGTCGTGTGCGTGTTGCAGCAGCAACAGGTCGGCATACGCGACCAGCGAGCAGCGCTCACGGAGCTGCGAGGCGGTACGCAGCAACAGCTCGGGTCCGACGCCGGCAGCGTCGCCGATCGTGACGCCAATCAGCGGAAGCATCAGGGAAAGTCGGTGATGAGCACGTTGATGTACGCCTGCCCTCGCACCCGTTCCAGATAGACCTCGGAGCGCTGCTCGGCATACTGCGCCTGTAGCTCCCCATAAATCTGGTCACGCACGGCCTCGGCATCATCGAGCGGGCGTCGTTCGACATCATCCAGACGAATGATGTGAAATCCGAACTGCGAGCGCACCGGCTCGGAGATTTCGCCCGGCGCGAGGGCGAGGGCCGCGCGCACGTAGTCCTGATCGAGCTCCGACGCGCGAAAGGTGCCCAGACGACCGCCGGTATTGCGCGAACCATCGGCGTTCTCGCGGCTGGCGATCCCGGCAAAGTCACCCGTCTGTTGCAGCTCGTCCCACAGCGCACGGGCGCGCGTTTCGGCAGCGACGATGTCGTCAGCAGAGCTTCCGCGCGGGGTGACCACCAGGATGTGGCTCGTGGAGAGGAACGCCTCGTTCAGGCCATCGGGATAACGCTGGTCGATGACCGCATCGATCTCGGCGTCGGAGATGCTCAGCTCGCTCAACACATCCAGCTGCACCATACGCAGTCGGGTGAGATGCGCGCCGATCATCTCGCGAAAGTCGTTCTCTTCGATGCCCTGCCGCTGCATTTCGAGCAGAAACTGCGCCTCGGTCAGCCCCATGGCGTCGTATTGCTGTGCGACAAACTGGTCGATTTCGGCCTCGGTAATGGCCAGCTCGCGTTCTTCGGCAGAGGACGCGAGAAGGCGCGCGTCGATCAGGAAGTCGAGCACTTCGCTGGCCAGCGCATCCAGCTCTTCTTCCGTCGTGAGCCGCGAAGGATCAACGCCAGTGAATTGAATGTAGATGGGCATGAGCCGGTACACGTCGCTGAGCGTAATGATGTCATCGTTTACGATGGCAGCGATGCGGTCGATGACCTCGGCCTGCACTACCGCAGGGGGCACCAGAACGCCGGAGCAACCCAGCAGGGCGCAGGTAAGAACAAGTGAGCGTGTCAGACGCGTGGTCATGGGTTCACTCCAGCGTCGGGCGACATCGCGCCCTGACTGCCCTCGGCTGGGTCAACTTCCAGCACGGGCAAGGTAAAAATGGCCGATGGCGTGGGCTGTGAGGCTGTGCCGGAACGCTGCACCAACTCAAATCCGAGGACTCTCTCGGGCGCGTTGGCCAGGGCCAGGGCATCGTAACGGCGCGGCCGAGACTCTGCGAGAGGACGCGCCTGCACGAGCCGGTCGACCTGTGACTGATTCAGGGTGATGGCGGTTCGCTGGCGCGCTGCGTCCAGCTCGGCGCGCATGGCCTGGGCAACGATTCTGCTGCGCACTCTGGCTTCGGCCCAGGGGCGCACGTCGTCGAATGTGACCTCGGTGGCGTCGAATGACGCAGCGAGCTGAAACACCAGATAGCCGCTTTCGGTGGGAATGGGCCGGGTGACCTGCCCGATGCCTTCCAGGGCGAACACGGCCTCCAGCAGCTCGGGCGTCGCGCCCACGGCGGCGCTATCGGGCTGCACCCAACCGGCATCGTGCCTTAGCTCGGCCGCAAGCGCATGGGTGCTACGACGAATGGAGACATCGCGAAACAGCTGGGTTGCCGACGCGCCCGGGAGCGCCCTTTTTTGCTCGTATTCGGCCAGCGCGGCGTCGGCCGCCTGTCGCGTGTCCACCAGCAGAAACTGAACCCGGCGACGCTCAGGGCGGCTGATGTGTGCCTGTAACGACTCGAACTCTTCGCGTACCGCTTCTTCCGGTACGATCAGGGTGGAGGTCACGCCACGCAGCCAGGCCTGTGCACGGGCATCGTCGGTCAGCAGACGCTCTTCGGTGCTGCCTGTGTACCCGAGCCGTTCTGCTTCGGACGCCAGCAGCTCCAGTGTCACCAGCTCTTCGGCCAGCGAAAGACGCTGGTCGGAGTTGCCCATAAGCAGCGCCGCTTCAGCGTTCAGGGTGCTGGCACGGCGCTCGATTTCCGCGACGGTGAGTGACTGACCCCCGACGGTCGCGACGGCCAGATTGCCGATAGCCTCCAGCGTCTCGTCTCCCTGTGCTTCGGTCGGCGTGGCGGAGAGCAGGGCTGCTGTTGCGGTGGGCTCACCGGCGAGTGGCTCGGGTTTGCAGCCTGTCGCCGTCAGGAACCAGCAAGCTCCAACGATTACGGGCAGGACGGTGCGCCACTTCATGGTGATTCTGGCAGGCAGTGCATCAGGTCTCGCGCCATTGCGAGAGCCGACCCGAGCATATCTGTTGACTCGGCCCCCTTCAAGTGCCGCACCACGACCATGCCGGGACGGAACTCCCACTTGCCGCGTTGCGCTTCCATGAGCGCGATGAGCTTGTCAGGCAGTACGCCAGTGGTCGGCTGCAGTTCCACCACCATCGCTTTGGGGCCGCCTTCGATTCGGTTGGCGCCCAGCCGCTTCATGGTGAGCTTGAGCGAGACGATGTCGCGAAGTCCGGTGACAGCGAGCGGTGCACGACCATAGCGATCTTCGATTTCTCCATGAATATCGAACAGTTGGTCGTTTGATTCGGCGAGGCTGAATCGCTTGTAGAACGCCAGACGTTGGCTGACGTCTTCGATGTAATCGTCGGGAATGAACGCTGCGACAGGGATCTTCACCTCGGGCTCAAACCTGGCCTCGACTTCTTCTCCCTTGAGTTCCGCCACGGCCTCCTCAAGCAGCTCGCTGAACAGTTCAAAGCCAATGCTCTCGATATGACCGGACTGATCACGCCCGAGCACGTTGCCAGCGCCGCGCAGGTCCAGGTCCTGATGCGCGATCTGCAGGCCGGAGCCCAGATCCGAGTGCTCCTGAATCACGTCCAGACGTCGCCGTGCGTCCTCGGTGAGCTTTCGCGGGTCTGCCACCAGCAGGTAGCAGAACGCTCGTTCGCTGCCGCGGCCCACGCGACCGCGGAGCTGGTGTAGCTGCGACAAACCGAAGTTCTGCGCCTCATTGATGAAGATCGTGTTCGCGCTGGCTACATCCAGGCCAGACTCGACGATCGTCGTGCTCACCAGCACGTGACCTTCGCGGTTCAGAAACCGCATCATGACGTCTTCGAGCTCGACGTCCCGCATCTGTGCATGTGCGACCAGCACCTTCGCCTCGGGCACCATCTGCGCGATGCGATCGGCAACGTTGAAGATGGTCTCGACGCGGTTGTGTACGAAGAACACCTGACCACCGCGCTGGATCTCATTCAGAATGGCCTCTCGAACCACCGACTCTGTGAACTTCGCCAGGTGCGTTCGCACCGCCAGCCGACCAGCAGGTGGCGTCGTGATCATGGACAGGTCCCGAATGCCGAGCAGCGACATCTCCAGCGTACGCGGGATCGGCGTGGCAGACATGGTCAGCACGTCCACCGTGGCCCTGAACTGCTTCAGGCGTTCCTTGTGTTGCACACCAAAGCGCTGCTCCTCGTCGATCACCAACAGTCCAAGGTCCCGGAATTCAAGGTCTTTCGATAACAGCTTGTGGGTTCCGATCAGCACGTCCACCTTGCCGGCCCGTGTGGCGTCCATGATCTCGCGGGTCTCGGCGGTGGTGCGAAAACGCGACACGCACTCCACACGTGCGCCGCTCATCGACAGCCGCTCGCGAAAGCTCTTCAGATGCTGTTCGGCGAGTACGGTCGTTGGCACCAGAACCGCCACCTGTTTGCCGTCCACCACGGCCTTGAACGCGGCGCGAATGGCCACCTCGGTCTTGCCGAATCCGACGTCCCCACACAGCAGGCGGTCCATGGGGCGCGATGACATCATGTCGTCCAGCACCTCTTCAATGGCCTGTAGCTGCCCCGAGGTTTCTTCGTAGGGGAACCGCGCCTCGAACTCATGATACATCGCGTCGGGAGCCGAGAAGGCAAAGCCGACCCGCGTCTTTCGCTCTGCCTGTATCTGAAGCAGTTCCTGAGCAATATCAGCAAGTTGCCGCTTGACCTTCTCTTTCGTTCGGTCCCACGAAACCCCACCCAGCTTGTCGAATCGGGTGAAGGTGGCCGAGCCCGTGTACTTCTGTACACGCGCGAGCCGATAAACGGGGAGGTAGAGTTTGTCGTTTTCGGCGTACTGCAGCACGAGAAAGTCGGCTTCGTAGCCACCGACATCCATGCGCTCCAGGCCCAGATACCGCCCAATACCGTGGTCCACATGAACGATCAGGTCGTTCGGTTGCAGCTCGCGGAAGTTGGCGATTGACGTGCTTTCGTGAGCCACTTCGCGCGCGGGTTTTCGACCGCTCCGGCCCAGCAGTTCGCCGTCGGTCACAAGGGCTATGCCGCGCGCGGGGCTTCGAAACCCGGTCCGAAGGTCGCCGACGACAATCTCGAAGTGCGTCGCCGGAGGGACCGCCGCCCTGCGAAGGTCGGGTGTTTCGCGCACCTGCCGAATGGGCGCATGGTGGTCCTCGAATACCCGCGCGATTCGGTCGGCCGAGCCGCGGCTGCCTGCGACCACCACAATCCGGCCATACACCTCACGCCAGTCGTTCAGTGCACCGACAAGGCTCCGGATCGCGCTCTCCTCGCCGCCCTTGTTTTTGCGAATCCGGACGATATCCTGATTGTCGAGCGCGGGATATCGGAAGACCGGCGCTCCGGGTTCATCGAGCGCGAGGCGTCCGGCGACAATGCGCGTGGGATGTGAGGTCCACGTGGCGGTCAGCGCGTCTTCAACGACAAAGAACTCCTCGACCCGGAAGCAGGCTTTGCCGGTTGCGATCTCGCGTTCGTATTCCAGTCGTCGGGCATCCAGATACGACTGTAGCTCTGCCTCCAGTCGGTCGGGTTCGACGATCACCATCACGGCGTCGGCGGGAATCTGGTCGGCGAGCGGTTGCAGGGCGGGCGCGAGGGCTGGCAGGTACCCTTCGATTCCAAAGAAGCGTGTCTTTTCGCCGAGGTCGCGCAGGACGGCTGACAGGCGACTGGACGGAATCTGAAGCTGGCCACCCAGCATGCCGAGGCGGTCGCGCGCAATGGCCAGTGTCTCGTCCGTAATCAGCTCTTCGCGCACCGGGATAATACGAAATTCCTCAATGATTTCAGCACCGCGCTGTGAATCCGGGTCAAACCAGCGCATGCTCTCAATCATGTCGCCGTAGAACTCGATTCGCACAGGGCGGTCGGCCGAAGGGCTGAAGATGTCCACCCGGTCGCCGCGCATGCTGAAGGTTCCAACATCCTCGACCAGCGGCACAGCGCTGTATCCCGCGCCGAGCAGCAGTTGCCTCAGGTGGTCGTGGTTGACCTCGTCGAGCGTGCGCAGCGTGCGGCGACTGCCCTCGGCCAGAGGGTGCGGCATGAGCTTGCGCGCCCAGGCAACCACCGAGGCGATCAGAATATCCTCGTTCCCCAGACTTTCGGCGGCGGTCGCGGCGAGCATGCGTTCTGCGACGACGTTGCGGTCCGGCGTGACGTCTCCGAATGGCGATACGTCGGGCGGCGGCAGCAGGATGGCGTGGCGGCCGGCACCAGCAAACGTCGAAAATGACTCGTGCAGGGTG
>JAGWVZ010000859.1 GCA_018970625.1 Myxococcales bacterium
GCACCACACTCTCCTGCGCCGCACGGTTTATTGACTCCGAAGGCAGGGAAGGCCACCCATCCCGCCCGCACGGCGTTAACGGCCCCGGTCGTCGCCCGGAGGCGCTAGCCGCGGATGCCCTTCGGACTCGCCTGACTGTCATGATCCGCGACCTCGTCGACCAGCTGCCCGACGGGCTGCGGGTGTACTTCGAGAGCCCCGCCGGCGGCCTGTACCGGCACACCGACGACGCGCGGCTGTTGCTCGACCACAGCCCGGCGGGTGGGAGACGTTGGCAATTGGTCACCCTCCCTCACTGCTTGTTCGCCGACGACGACGAGATCACGGCGAATAAGCCCTCCGACTACATTATGTACGGCTTCCACGATATACCGAGCCAGCTGTGCACCGGCCAGTGTCGGCTCTGCATACCCAACACGCGCTTGCACCGGTGGGCTATCTCCAGCGCGTCGCGCCACCCCGAACAGCAGCGCCTCGAGGGCGCGCTGCGCCAGCGAATCCCGCTGGGCGTGCACGACCACCTCGACGCATTCGCCGTCGATATTGTGCCGCTTCCCGCCGACCCCCCCTTCATGCACACGGCCATCGCAACCGGCACCGTGCGCTTCTGCCAACGGGAGTCCACCATGCATCAGGCCGCCCTCGAGTTGTTCGGGCTGGCGATGGCCTTTCGTGCGGCCGCCGGCAGAACCGATATGAGAGGCAAACGTTTCCGCGTGCGGGTCGACGCCACCGTGACAGTTTCCTACTTCCGGAACTCCGGCGGCCGATCCCCGCTGATGAACCGGCTCTACCGTCTGCTGTGGACCCAGCTGAGAGCATTGGGCAGTACCATCGTTGAGATGGTCCACGTCCCGGGCGTGCAGTTCGTGGCCGAAGGAACCGACCAGCTCAGCCGCCCGCCCCAGGCCCCGCTCAACAGCGTCCCCGACCGGGATGAGTGGCGTGTCACGCGTCTGTGGTTCGAGCGCATTCAAGAGTGGGCGCGGGAAGATTTCGTTGTCGACCTGTTCGCCGATCGCGACAACCACCGGCTGCCCGCCTTCTACGCCCCCTGTGGGTGCGCCGAGGCCCTCGGCCAGCCCGACGCCTTCGCCAACGTTTGGCCGGTTGGGTTGCACTATGCCTTTCCCCCCTTGGGGCTCGTGCCACGGCTGCTGCAGCTTGTGCACGACGTCGACGCCGACGTGGTCCTACTCGTCCCGGATTGGCCAAGCCAGCACTGGTGGCCACGGCTAATGTCCATGACCACCTCGTCGTGGTTCGTCGGCCGTCGACCCGACGTGTTTGAGCGTCGCGCCGACGTCGGCGGTGTGTGGGGTTACCACCCCGTCCGCAAGCCCTTCTTCGAGCTCAGGATCTGCCGCGTCAAGCCCTCGGTCGCTGCGGCTCTCACATTTGCTACGGCGTGCAAGTCATCCGGCATCCGGCTTCTTGCGGATGCCGCCTCTGCGTCCACCGGGGCAGTACCTTCAGTACCCTTGCGGCGCAGCACCAAGCAATGCCCGCAGCTCACCCTTGCTGTCTGCAGATGCCCCGCCGACCGCGGGCATGAGGGCCACCAGAGTCTCGACCACACCCTGTCTCACCGACGAGCAACTGCGCTGGTACCAATTCGACCCCAACTT
>JAGWVZ010000860.1 GCA_018970625.1 Myxococcales bacterium
AGTTTTCGGCGTCGCTTGCCGAATCTGGCGTGGCCGCAGCGGCGTTGAGGGGGTCGACGGCGCAACCTCGACGGGGCAGTCGTCATACGGCATCAGTAATAAGTCGTTATTGTACGCCCCCCCTTTTTTTTGACCGTTTCGACGTTTCAGATTCAAAAAGATGGACGCTGCGGCGCTGGAGAAACTGCTCTGGGAAACTGCGTACGGCGCCAAGGTGGGGTCGGAGACATACACAGAATATCCCGGCGAATGGCAAGGAGCGAACGGGGAGAAACTCACAGGGTACGAGAAGTACACAAACCCTGGCGAGGTCAGCGTGCGTGGGTTTGTTGCGCTCCTCAAGCAAGCAGAGGAGCTTGGCCTCCTCCCCGACTCCTTCAGTTTTTTTGACCTGGGATGCTCCAGAGGCCACACCTGCCTCATCGCCCTACTCGCGTTCCAGTGCAGATTCGCGTACGGCATCGAGCTCGCCAACAAGCGCATCCTTGATGGCCTGAAGGCGCTACAGTTGATTCGCAACATGCCCGGCGATCCGCATGGGTCACGGCTCGCGGGCAACATTCAGCTGCAGTGTGGCAACGTGTTGGTGAACCCGGACTGGGCTGTGCTGAAGTTCACGGAGGTGTGCTGGTGGGCCGACGAGGTCTTCGATGAGGTGCAGTGGCGTCTTATTTGGGAACACGTGATCCCTAACATGCAGCACCTAAAGCTGCTCATCGTGAACAAAACGATGCCAGTCATTCCAGAATGTTACCGCTTCCAGCAAGTTCGGCGCGGGTCCTCGTCCGTCTCGTGGAAGCACAGTCGACAGCCATTCCTGTTCTACGTGGTGCTGCCGCGGGCCGTCGATAGATCGCTCGAGCCGAACCGACAGTCTGCCCGCATTCGCGGCGAACCGCGCCCGGTCGTCGCAGTCGAGGTTCGCGCCGAGGTGCCCGGCAACGGCCTGCTGGCGCGGCCGTCATGCACCGATGGAGCACCTAAATGCGATAACAACACTTGTGGTCATATCGTCAAGAAGATACCGCTTCAATATGCCGGCGCTGCCCTATTGTTCAATCGATTGTTACACGCCGGGGTGCCTCCGAAAAAAAATGTAGCCGGGTTGTTCTGGCAGCTGTTCTGTAGCCTCGCGCTACGGAAAGATCGGCCTCATCGCGGGCGTTTAGGGCAGCCAGTGGAGACGTTCCGCCATCTGAGACTCGACCGAAACCTCGTACTTCAGGTCGGCGCTGAATTCCTTCGGACGTGGGACACCGACCTCGTGGCCTACCGTGCGCAGTACGACCACTTTGAAGGCCGGCCGTTGATTCCGAACTCGATGGTTGAGATGAAGCCGAAGAACGGAGCCGGAGAAATCTTCCTCAACATCGAAGAGCTTGCAGTAACCTTTCCGCTACTCGGAACCTTCTTGCAACACGTCGTGGAACAAGTCTCGTCTGAGTTCGAAATGGAGCTCAAGATTCAGAAGGTGCTCGTCATCATAAAGGACACGCGCATCGGCTGCCGCGGGTTTGCAGGGAAGTCTTTTCACTATGATTACAAACATGGAACCGTCTCGACATCAGTTATCGGGCCGTTTTGCTCGTTCGACACGTCGGCCATGCCGGCCAGCGTGGGTAAAA
>JAGWVZ010000084.1 GCA_018970625.1 Myxococcales bacterium
TTCTGGCGCTCTATATCGTGGCGGGGCTCGAACAGGGTGCGCGGCTCGATGAGCTTAGCGGAACCATTCAGAACGATATTCTGAAAGAATTCATGGTGCGAAATACCTATATTTATCCGCCGGCACCCTCGATGCGGATTATCGCGGATATTTTTTCGTACACATCGCGTCATATGCCCCGTTTCAACAGCATCTCCATTTCAGGCTATCACATGCAGGAGGCGGGTGCGACGGCGGATATTGAGCTTGGATATACACTGGCAGATGGTCTGGAATATTTGCGCACCGGTCTGGCTGCCGGACTTAGCGTCGATGCATTTGCACCACGGCTGAGTTTCTTCTTTGCCATCGGTATGAATTATTTCATGGAGGTCGCGAAATTGCGGGCGGCCCGGCAAATCTGGAGCGATATTGTGGGTCAGTTTTCGCCCCGCAACCCGCGCTCGCGTTCCTTGCGCACGCATTGTCAGACGTCGGGCTGGAGCCTCGCAGCCGACGACGTGTACAACAATGTGGTTCGTACGTGTCTCGAAGCGATGGCGGCGACACATGGGCATACGCAGTCGCTGCACACCAACTCGCTCGACGAAGCGCTCGCCCTGCCAACAGATTTCTCGGCCCGCATTGCCCGAAATACCCAGCTCATTCTGCAACAGGAAACCGGAGTACCTCGCACCATCGACCCGTGGGGTGGGTCGTGGTACGTGGAGCGCCTTACGCAGGAGCTGGTCCAGGGTGCACGGCGCCATATGCAGGAAGTCGAAGAGCTCGGCGGCATGACCCGGGCTATCGAGACCGGGCTTCCCAAGCTACGCATCGAAGAGGCTGCGGCACGTACACAGGCCCGCATTGATTCCGGTCGGCAGACCATTGTCGGCGTCAATCGCTGGAAACCCGTGACGCCCGACGAAATTCCCATTCTCAAGGTGGACAACACCGCCGTGCGCGAGGCTCAGCTGCGACGCCTGCAGTCGCTGCGGGGCAGCCGTGACAACGCGCTCGTCACCCAGCGCCTGAATGCCATCACAGAGGCCGCTGCCGGAAACGACAACCTCCTCGAAGCCGCGGTGCTTGCGGCGCAGGCCGGTGCCACGGTCGGCGAAATGAGCGACGCCATGGAAAAAATCTTTGGTCGCCATCAGGCGGTCATTCGCGCTGTCTCAGGCGTTTACAGGAACGAAGTGGGTGAAAGCAGCGACACAGTGCTCTCGGTGCGAAGCCTCGCAGATGAATTCGCCGAGAACGAAGGACGGCGGCCGCGAATCCTGATCGCCAAGATGGGCCAGGATGGCCACGACCGCGGTCAGAAGGTCATTGCCAGCGCATTTGCCGACCTCGGCTTCGATGTGGACATTGGGCCGCTGTTTCAGACACCCGAAGAGACCGCCCGGCAAGCCATCGAGAATGACGTCCATATTGTTGGCGTTTCCTCACTGGCCGCTGGCCACCTGACCCTCGTACCGGCGTTGCGTGCTGCGCTGGATGGATGGGGACGCCCCGATATTCTGGTGGTGTGTGGCGGCGTGATTCCGCCGGCTGACTATCCAGAGCTCCATGCTGCGGGCGCAGTCGAAATCTTTGGCCCGGGCACGGTCATTTCACAGGCTGCCACAAGATTGCTCAAGCTGCTGGCCTCGCGAAACACCCCTTGACCCTGCGCCCACCCGACCCGCACGCTTCGCTCACGGACATGCCATGGACGCGCCGTCGCAAAAGACCGGCTCTGAAGCACCGCTCGTGCTGCCACCCGGCATTTCCAGCCTACAGCAGCTGGTGGACGGCGTGTGCTCAGGCCATCGTGCCATGCTCGGTCAGGCCATCACACTGGTAGAGTCGTCCGCGTCGCGGCACCGTGAAACGGCCGACGCGCTATTGCAATCGCTCATGCCGCGCACCGGAAACAGCATGCGCATTGGCATCTCCGGCGTTCCCGGCGTGGGCAAAAGCACCTTTATCGAGGCCTTTGGTCTGCAGCTCACCACGCTGGGGCTGCGCGTTGCCGTTCTGGCGGTGGATCCCAGCAGCACCGTCTCGGGCGGCAGTATTCTGGGCGACAAAACCCGCATGAACCAGCTGGCACTTCACGACCACGCGTTCATACGTCCCTCGCCCAGCGCAGGTACTCTGGGCGGTGTTGCACGCAAAACACGCGAGACCATGCTCGTGTGTGAAGCGGCCGGATTTGACGTGATCATCGTCGAGACGGTCGGCGTGGGACAGTCCGAGACCACGGTCGCGCAGATGGTCGATATGTACCTTGTGCTCATGCTGGCAGGTGCCGGAGATGAATTGCAGGGCATTAAAAAGGGAATTCTGGAAATTGCCGATCTGCTCGCCATCAACAAGGCCGACGGGGATAACCGAATCGCGGCGCAGCGAGCACGCCGCGAATTCGAGCACGCGCTTCACTATACCCACCGCCCTGAAGGCCCCTGGATGCCGCGCGTCATGACGTGCAGTGCGACCCAGAATGAAGGCATTCAGGAAATCTGGCAGGCCATGTGTGAATTCCGGGCCGCCGTTACGGGCTCTGGACACTGGCAAAGCCGAAGGCAACAACAGCAGGTTGACTGGATGTGGGCCACCGTCCGGGACGAGCTCGAACGGCGTTTCATGGCTCAGGCCGAGACGCGTGAAGAGCTCGACCGAATTCTTCCGGCGTTGCGCGACGGGACACTCTCGGCAGGGGCGGCTGCGCGTCGGTTACTTCGTGCCGGCACAGGTCGGGCGTAACCCGACAACCCCAGCGCTGGCCAGAGCGAGCCGACAAGGAAGTGGCAAAAACATCAGATGCGACGCGCTCGTCCATCCACCGCGGGATGTTGTGCGCGCTACGCCCCTGCCGTGTGAAATCGCACTCACGAGGTGTGTGATTCCAACTCAACGGCACACGCAGCGCACAGAGGTGTTGCCGGGATACGCGACAGGCGTTCCTTGCCGATTTTATCGTGGCAACGCACACACTGGCCCCACGTACCCTGACGTACGCGGGTAAGCGCCGCCCGAATCTGCGAGATGTCGTAGCGCGTGCGTCCATCGAGCGCCGACACCACCTCGTCGCCCTGCCGGTACTGCGCCAGCTCGTCCCAATCCTGTGGAACCTCTCTTCCGATCTCGTGCTGATGGTCGCCGATGCGCTTTGCACGCCTGACGAGCGTATCCAGTTGCTCCTGCAGCACCACCTGTGCGTCGTGAATATTCATGGTCACTCTCCGGCAAGTCGTTTGGGGAACCCGGAGAGCCTATGAGCATTTTGCGTGCCATGTTCACTGCACGAGCGCGCGTGCAGTACGGCGAGGTCATCAATCCTCGTCCCAGTCCTCGGCGCCACCACCGAAGTCATCCTCCTCATCCTCGTCCATATCCGAGCCGTCGAGCAGCTCGGCGCCTCCTTCCTGCAGGTCGTCATCGTCGTCGCGTCCGAACTGCGAGAACAGGTCGTCAGGGCGATCATTCTCATCAAACGCACGCGACAGTGCGGCTCCGTTCTTGACGACGACCGCTTCGCGTCGGACCTCGGGTGGAAGTTGGCTGCGCATGGATTCTTCGGGTATCGCGAGCACGATATTCCGAACTTTGGCCATGATCGACAGACCGCCGGCAGCGGCGATGTCGAAAATCATCTGCGCCGTGGCATCATCGAAACCGCGACAGTGAAACGCGCTGCCTTCGGTGTCTCGACGATTCGTAGACCGAGGGTCAAACAGCACATCAATGCCAGCGCGATTTTTCAGGCGATACCGTCCATCGAGGTCGCGCGGCGACTTCGCGAAGGGGCGAATCCACCCTTCGAGCTCGACGAGGGTGTACGATACACGGCGTCCGGCGCGGAACCTGGAGACATAGACATCGAAAGACATGGCACGCGTTCGGTGTTCTGTGAATGAAAAGGCGGCGCACTCTGTAGTCGTGTTCCTTACGGAACGGCAAGTGAAACACGCGCAAAGAGCACCCGCAAACACGAGCGAAACGACGGCGACGGGACCAGACGCGGGCCGATTCGCGATAACCCCCGTGGCTTCTGGCACCTGACGTACAGGCTCGCACTGCACACGACGCACCAATTCCCGCTTGCCACCGCGGCAGGCAGGCCCTAACGACCGCACGCCTTACCTACCTGACACCCGCGAACGTCCCAATGACGTGGTCACCTGCCTCCTGGCGCAGCTTCCCGATTCAACAACAGCCCACGTACGACGACCCTGCCTCTGTACAAAGGGCGCTGGCCGTCGTGGAATCCTTGCCTCCACTGGTCGCGGCTGGCGAAGTAGACACCCTGCGGCAACAGATTGCCCGCGCCGCGCGCGGCGAAGTGTTCATTTTGCAGGGCGGCGATTGTGCCGAGCGCTTTGCGGACTGCACACGGCGTACCATTGAAGCCAGACTCAAGATACTGCTGCAAATGAGTCTGGTCCTTACGTGGGGCGGCAGGCTGCCCGTGGTTCGTATTGGCCGCATGGCCGGGCAGTACGCCAAACCCCGCAGCAAAGACACCGAGTTTGTCGACGGAGTCGAGCTGCCCGCCTATCGCGGCGACCACGTCAACGGGCACGACGCTACGCCCGAGAGCCGACGTCCCGACCCGCAACGTCTGGTGCGCGCCTATCATCACTCTGCAGCCACGTTGAATTATACGCGTGCGCTGCTGGATGGAGGTTTTGCCGACCTGCGAAATCCCCGGCACTGGGACCTCGCATTTGTGCGCAGTGACGCCAGACGGGCCGGCTACGAAGACATGCTCGACTCGATTCTGAACGCGCTGGATTTCGCCTCCGTGATTGGCGCCGCCGACCATGCCAGCCTGAAAACGGTGGAGTTTTATTCGTCTCATGAAGGGCTGCTGCTTGCCTACGAGCAGGCACAAACCGAGCTCGCCGACGATCGCTGGTACAATCTGGGGGCACACTCCCTGTGGATTGGTGACCGTACACGCGCGGTGGATGGCGCGCACGTGGAGTATTTCCGGGGTATTGAAAACCCCATCGGTGTAAAGGTTGGCCCGAACATGACGCCTGCGGGATTATTGCATTTGCTGGATAAACTGGAGCCGCAAAATCGTCCGGGTCGCATTTCACTGATTACCCGGTTTGGCGCACACCGGGTGCGGGAATTATTGCCGGCGCTGGTGCGCGCCGTCAGCGTGGCAGGGCGACATGTGACCTGGATTTGCGACCCCATGCACGGCAATACCCAGAGCACGTCGTCGGGCCTGAAAACCCGGCAGTTCAATGACATCAGTGATGAGCTGCATCGCACCTTCGATACGTTGCAGGACGTGGGTATTCCTTTGGGCGGCGTTCACTTTGAGCTGACCGGAGACGACGTCACCGAGTGCATGGGAGGGCCGCAGGAGCTGTCTGAAGAAGACCTCTCGCGCAGCTATGAGACCTGGTGTGACCCACGCCTCAACTATGCGCAGAGCCTTGAAATGGCGTTTCTACTGGCCAGGCACCTGCGCGCCCGACCCATTCGATAAATCGCTCTCCGCTGGCGAAAAACGGGCCGCCTCGCCTGCCCGGCGCATCACCACCACCATGAGCACATTCGCGGTACCGGGGTGCATATCAGCGGCTCCCACTTCGTGCACCTCGTACCCCAGTCGTCGAAGGGTACCAATATCCTCGGCTGCGGCGCGAGGAGCCGGCGCGATATAAATGACCCGCGCTGCGCCTGTCTCTGCCGCAGCGCGCATGGTCGCCTCACCGAGTGTTTCGCGCATGGGATTAAACAGCACGGTATCGAACCGTGCGCCTGCTTTCACCAGCCGAGGCAATACGGTGGAAATTAATCCCCCTCTGAATTGCACGCGATCGTTTAGTTCCTGCTGCGCCGGATGCGTTGTCGCGGCTTCGATCGCCGGCCACGACGCGTCCACCGCGATCACCGCGGCCCCTGCACGGGCCAGAATGCGTGTCATGGCACCAGTGCCGCAGGTGGCGTCCAGCACACGTTCGTTGGGCAACGCCACATGATGCTGCAACCAGTCATACAGCAACTGCGCCCTGAAAGGGGCTGTCTGCCCCCACGGTATGGATGGTAACGGGGTGACCTGCACCCCGCACCCTCGCAACGTGCACGCAAGAGACGCTGCCACAAGGTCGGGTGCATCGGTCGCCGCGAATATTTCTGGCTGGTTCGGGCCTGACTGCAGCGGTGCCCTGTCCTGACGCGGCCCCGGATCTTCGATCCAGAGGTGCAGTCGAAAGTTTGCTCCGGCCACCGCCGGGAGTGACGCCAGCGCGGCATGCACGGTAGGCAGCACATCCTGCAACCGGCTATCGAGCACCCGGCAATTCGCAATGCGCAGGGGTGTTCCATCCAGATGGCGCCATCCCATGACCCACTCACCGTTGACCTCAGCAATGGTCATCGAGGTTCGGGTACGATGACCAAACCGACCTTCGGGTCCCAACCAGAAAACCGACTCAGGCGGCACAACCACATCGGCAAAGCGCTGCAGCACCTCGGCGATCAGCGACCGCTTGTAGCGCTGCTCTTCGTCGAAGCCAACGTGGAGCAATGAACAGCCGCTGCAGCCGGCCTCGTAATGCGGACATTCCGGCGCTCTCCGAAGCGCAGAGGCGACCCGAATCTCCGATGCCACCCACTGCGCAGACCAGCGTTCTCCGAGCTTCTCCACGACTGCCAGCTCACCCGGAATCAGACGCGCGGCGAGGTGCGTCTCACCCGTTTCGGCATCGCGGACAAGACATTTGCCCGCGCCAAACCACCGCTCCGCAAGAACAACTCTCATAAGCCGCTGTCGGTTCGAAGCCAGGGGCGATTCTCTTCTATCCATTGCACAGCAAAATCGACGAGCTCGCGCTGTGGCATCAATCGGCATGTGGCATTCCCCACCACCGTGTTCTTTACCACGCCGGAAACCCGGTCGAAAATTCGGCCTGATTCTTCGAAATCACTCGAGTCAATTGCAACATCCTCAAAGGTCACCCACTGACGCTCCCCATTCACCAACAGGGGCGCCGACGTAAACGTCGTGGATTTACCGGGCCATTGTGCACGATATTCGGCCAGATGCATGGACGTATTATTACGGTGGCCCACGCCAAGCAGAAATACCCAGGCATGCAAATCATACAACCGTGCCAGAGGCGAGCGCTCACCTAGTCCCCATTCCAGAGAGTGGTCCTCTGTCACGGTATCGCGGTGTTTGCCCCACGCCGCAAACGACGCCTGCGGATGATACGAACGCCGAACACCGGGCCATTTACGAAACAACTCAGGAATGACCCCCATCGAGCGGGTTGGCGTCTCATCTACGTCAAAGGCTGGCATTTCCTGCCGAATTTCTTCCCACCACGATTCGGGCACCGACGGCATGCGCCAGTACTCGGGATCGGTCAGCGAGGTGGAATGCGTGGGCATGACAAGGGTACCTTCGGGGGTCAGCACCTGCTGCAGCGCCTGAATGACGGCCTGTGCGCCTCCGGCAACCCAACCCAGAGCGCTCAGCGAGGAATGGACAATGACCGTCATGCCCGGGCGCAACCCGGCCCTCTGAAAACCCGCAACCAGTCGGGGCACGGTCATCGGTGCTCCGCCCGACGCGGCGACCGCCCTGCCCTCACCCTTCCACGGCTCGCTGGTGCGGGCTGGCGCGGTCTGGCTACGCGATGCCATGGCCTCTTCAATGAGCGCTAGCGAGCGGCGCGGCATTAGACCGACCTCCGGCGTCGTGCGCCCAGGAGGGCCAGCAGCGTCAGACCGGCGACGCTGGTCTCGCCGGCCTGTGCGGCCGAGGTCGTCGCGCAGCCACAGCCGTCGTGCACCCGCGCTGTGTCCGGCAGCTGTCCGGCATCATCGCGGTTGCCTCCCGCGTCGCGCGGTCGGCCTGTATCGGGGTCCACGTCGTCGGTCGCGACGTCGTAAGCGGCGTCGGTGGGTAGTGGGCTTGCATCATCGGTGGCGTCGCTCTCTTCGTCGCGGTCGGCCGATTCAAGCGGGCCGACATCAAAGCTGAACCCGTCTTCGGGTACAGGCCCCGTGTCGCCGTCGCTCTCGACCACTTCGCCCGCATCCGAAATACCACTCACGGTCAGGTAGCGAAGTACGCCCTGCATCAACGCCGCGCGCGTGGCCGAGTCGACGACGGTCTCGAAAGGAAAACCAAACAATACCGATCGGGAACCCATGACCGCAGCGCCACCCGTACCCTCATAACGCAGTGAAACAAAGGCACCCTCGGCCGCAGCAAACACGTCTGGAAAATCCACGTTGTAGGTCCCCGCGTTTCCATCATCGAAGGTAAATGGTGCAATTTCAGCAAAGGTAGCGTCGGCGAGTGCCTGAATGCCATATGTTGCAGCGTCATCGGCCGCGTATTCCGCCTGAAATGCCGCGCGCAAAAATGCCTGATCGGTCGGGCTGCCCCGTTCCTGTAAATCCCAGCCAATTTCGGCACCCGACGCGAATATACGCCCGCCGGCATCCAGAAAGGCGAGCACCTGTGCCTGCTGGTCATCGTTGAACGTCTCGTCGGCGGTGGATTCTTCGCCGGCCTGCCAGATCAGCGCTTCGTAACCCGAAAGGTCCACCTCATCTCCCAGCGCAGCCGAAGTGGCACCGTCCGCTGCGTAACGTGCTCCACCGGCAGCGGTCGCCTCACTCACCGCCAGCGCGTACCGAATGGCATAATCGAAGGTATTTCCTTCTTCGCCGGTGCTGCGGTCCCAACGGTCAAAAGCGGTCACCAGCAATAACGGCGCAGCGTTGGTGCCCGCGCTAACCGCCGAAACCACCGTCGAAGCGGGTCCTTCTCCTCCAGCGTTTACGCCCGCGATGCGCACAGAGACGGGCGTTCCCGGCTCAAACGCCCCCAGACGAAATTCATTGCCCAGCACCTGCGTACCCGCGTCAAAGGCATCATTTCCAACGGCGGCATAGACCCGCCAGCTGTCCGCCAGGCCGCTTCCCTGCCGCCCGTCCGATGCTTCCCACGACGCAACCAGCTCGCCGTCGCGGTTTTGCAGCACCACCGCCAACGGCGGCTCGGGAACAAACGGCGCCGACGGATCGAAATAACGCACGATCGCGCGCGCCATGGCGCGACCTACGATACGCCGAAAACGTGGGTCCTTGAGCGCGTTGACATCCGGCCCGGTGTCTGGGCTGCGGTCGTGAAATGCCACCTCGACCAGCGCGCCCGGCGCCGAGTCCAGCTCTCGCACCTCGCCAAAATCGGCCGTCTTTTTTCCGCGGTCCACCCACGCCGGGTTGTAGTACGCCTGAATATCGTCCACCACGGCGTCGTGAACGAGGTCGCGAAACGCGATCGAACCGGGCGTTGGCGTACCATTCCACGCGTAGGTCTCGGTTCCTGTTCCACCGGCTGCGTTGGTATGAATCGAGAGATACAGGTCCACTCCCAGCGCGTTGGCCCACAGCGGGCGGGCCACAACGTCGCTGTCCCGGTCGGACGCCCGTGCCTGCCAGATCGCGGTGGGTGCTCCGTTCGCCTCGGCGTAGTGGACGGCTGCTTCGCGCCAGGCAGGCGCATCGGTGCGCTGGCCCGACCGCACGACAACGCCCGTGGTGGTGCCAAATAAAACGCTGTCGGCAATCACCACTTCGCCATCGACGGCGTCGGTGGTCCATGCAACGCCCTGCCCTGCATCGAAAGAAAAGGTGCCCACATAGAACCACTGCGGACCTGAAACCCGCTGATTCACCGGAACCCGCGTCTCACCACCGCGATGCGTCACCGAAAGAATTACGGCCGAGCTGCGGTTTGCGCTGCCAACAAATCGCACATAAACCGGCGCATTTTCGGTCGCTTCGGGAGTGGCGTAAAAGGCTCGGGAATCCGTATCGAGATTCGCGAAGCGATAATCGCCGCCATAACCACCCGCATTCGAACCATCCTCAAAAACACCGGTCTCGGAATAGCCCGAATCGCCATCGTCGATGACCACCGGCGGTAACGAAGAACGGCTGCGCTCGCGCATCCAGATGGTTTCGGCGCCCGCGCCGCGCAGGTACGGCTCCAGATGCCAGTGCGCGATGATGCTGGTTGTATAGTCTTCAATCAGCCCGAACGAGTCGGAGCGCTGCGTGGTGAAGCCGCTTCCGGTCCAGTACAGCCCGTGCCCCGGGCTGACGGCAATGCGACGCCCGGTCAACGCCCCCTCCGGCCGGTGCTCCAGCAGCGCAGACCAGCGCAGGTGAAAGGGCAACCAGTAATCGGAGCCTTCGTCGTTCTGTTCA
>JAGWVZ010000085.1 GCA_018970625.1 Myxococcales bacterium
CGCCGGACTCCTTGGCTATACCGAACCATGCGGCTGCACCATCGACCTGGTTCTCGGCGGCATTGACCGCGTCACCGGCTTTGTTCAGACAGCGCGGGCACTTGCAACCGAAAGCCTCGTGCTCGATGTGGGCAATGTGCTGTTCGAGCATGCCTCGATTCCCCCTCAGGCGCTCGCTCAGGAGGTCCGAAAAACGCAGGTGCTCATGGCGGCTCATCGCGAGATGGAAACCTTCGCAACTGTCCCCGGGCCCATGGATCTGGCCAACGGACTCGACTTCTACCTCCAGACCATCCCGACGTCTGGCATGCAGATTATCGTCGCCAACCTGCAGGGGCAGGGCGGCCTGCCCATCGGACTACCGCATGTGACGCGGCCACTCGGCTCCGAGACCATCGGAATTATCGGCGCCGTGGACCCTGCGATCTTCGACGGCCTGCCACAGGTCGTCGCCCTGCCGGCTGCGCCCACCATTGAGGCATCGCTCACCGAACTGGAGGCCGCGGGCGCCACAACCACCATCCTGCTCTGGCAGGGCGACCTCACCGCAGCCCGTGCACAGCTCGAGAACGTGGAAGGACTCGACTTCATTCTCGTCGGCCATGAACCCCGTCGCACCGATGAGGTCACACGCATCGGCTCAGCGTTTGTGCTGGAAGCCTACGATCAGGGTCGCACCGTTGGACGCCTGAAGCTCGTGTCACACGACACCACATCGGAGTGGACCAACGCGCGCTCGGGGAGCAACGAAGAGCTCGCGCGCATCGACCGTCTGATCAGCAGTATCGAGGAACGCATCGCACAGATCCCAACCGACGCCAACGGTCAGGAACCCGAGATCGTGACCCGTCAACGTGAACGGCTGGCCGCGCTTCAGGCGCAAAAAGCCGAGATGCAGGGCTCGACGATCGCGTTCGGCGAATCCGGACGTTCCTTCTACTTTACTCCCGTCGACATGGAGCCTGGAACGCCGGTCAACGCCACGCTGACAGCGGAGATGGTTCAGTACAACGACGCTTTACAGGCCATCAACATGGCCTCGGTCACCGCACCCCTCCCCGCCGCTGCCGGGCAGCCCCACTACGTCGGCAACGCAGAATGTTCGCGCTGTCATGTTGAAGAGCAGGCGTTCTGGCTCACGACAAGCCACGCGCACGCCATCGATACACTTGAGGTACGCAACAAGGCGTTCGACCGAAACTGCGTGGGTTGCCATGTCACCGGCTGGGAGCAACCCGGGGGGTCGGCCCTCGGGCACACAGAAGCACTCGAAAATGTGCAATGCGAGCAGTGCCACGGACCCGGCAGCATGCATGTACAAAACCCGCTGTTGAACAACGTACCGACAGGTGTTCACACCGAGGTTCCTGAATCGACCTGCGTCGCCTGCCACAATGAGGAGCATTCGCCTCGTTTCGATTATGCCACGTACATGGCTCGCATTCTGGGACCCGGACACGGCGCACCTTCTGCCCCTTGACCCGGAACGGTTATCAGAGCGCACGGGACATGCGTTCGATCGCGGCACGGGAAGCCGGTCGGCTAAGTGAGACAGCGCTCGCGCGGGTCTACGGCTCGCGGACTATCGGCCCCCGCTGAGCGAATTCGTTCGGATCTCCTGCGTCATCTGAATCCGCTGCTCCACGGATTGCGTAAGCAAATCCAACACTTCCGGGTCCACATTCAACTCGGCGCGCTGAGCGAGCGCAGGCAACACCGCGTTCAGGTGCGCGTTGATGGCCCCGGCACGGAGCATCCTGCGAGCGAGCTCCTCCTGCGTGGCCCGATCGGGAAGCGTAGAGTCCATCACCTCTTCCAGCAGGATCAGGTGCGCTCCAAACTGCGACTCCACCACCCCGGTCAGCTCGCCGACCTGCAGCGCCGGGTCGAAGGTAGCTGCGGCGAACGCCGGATCGGCCTGCTCAATGCCCTGCCAGCGTGCCGTCCCGCTGTAATCACGGGGCAGCGCGAATCGCTGATCAACCACGACCGTCATGTGGTGGGTTGTCGCCTGCTCGCGAAGTTGCCCGGCGACAGCCGCCAGATCTTCGGCGAAGACCGCCGATGGACTCAGGACCAGCTCTTCTCGCAGCACCTGAAGCGTCTGGCGCGCCCATTGTTTGTCGGCATCTGTCGCTTCTTCTTCAAATCGCAGCAACAGATGACTGACTCGACGCAGCTCGGGCAGCCCAAACAACACCCGGTTGGCCGGCTCATCGACGATATCGCGTACGGCCTGCTCCGATGGCGACGCATCGGGCACCGTCCAGACATCCCGCATGAGCCAGTGCAGCACGCGCGCCTGCCGCGCCGCATCTTCTACCATTCCCTCCGCTTCCGGCGCCCCGCCAGATGACTGACTCCCCAACCGCACGTCAATCAGGTCCTCGATCGCCTGCTGTGTGGACAGCGTCGGAAAGAGGATGAGCCAGGTCGCAACGTCGCCGGTGGAGATGCTGTCGTCCCCGACTGTCGCCACGATATCCCCGGGTAGCACGCCGTCTCCGAAAAGTTGCTGCACCCGCTGCTCCACGAGCGCTCCATCGTCGACGGCGACACCGACGGAACGGTCACGGTCGCCGCACCCACACGCCAGTAGCGCCCACGCGCAGCACGAAAGTATGCCAGAACGGGACAGGCGCCATGCTCTCCGGATGTCGGCTTTCATGGACGCTCCAGTAGCAGAATGCCACGTGAAAACTCGGTGGACGACCGCAGGAAGAGCGCCGTGACCGCAGTCGCCAGCAGAAAACCAAGCAGCTGACCTTCCATCATCCGCGCGGCACCCCACGCAAAACTGCCGATGGCAGCCAGCAGTGCAAGCACCATCAGCACTTCAAGAACAAGGAGCCGACTCACACAAACCTCCAGCGAACGCGCAACAGGCGAACGATACTGAAACACGTGACAGGACGTCATGCAAGCCCTCGAAGCACCCGATTGCGAGCCCAACACGACATGTGAAGGCGCGCCTGATTGCCGCGCGAACGCGAATCTCGGTCAGGCCGCTCGCAGCGCCAGCCACCAAAGGGCTGCGGCGGCCAGCAACGCCAGTGGTCCAACAAGCGCAACCCGCCAGAGTAGACGGCGCGGAACAGGACGCTTCAGCCAGGGTCCGTGCGTATCGCGAGCGTCTGCGACCGGGGCGATCGAAGGCGCGATCAAAAACAGATACACGCCCACGCTCCACAGGAAAATCACCAGAAGTGAAGAGAATACGGTAATTCCATGACCCTGCATCCTCACCTCGGTCTCTCCCACCATCGCGATGGTCGCCAGCGGTATTGCCAGTAGCGCCGTGCCCGCCAAAGCCCGCCACTCTACAAGTCGCGCCACACGCACCGTAGAAGGCGAGAATCGCTCCTCGTAATCAGGTGTCTGGGGGGTATCTCGATCACACCATCGCGTACAGGCCACCACATAGACCAAAAGCGACCATATCAGGGTTCCGGTGCGGGCGCCGTGAACAAACAGCGCGCGAGGTAGCTCGGGTAACAACGCCAATGCCCCCAGATTGGCAAAGACAAATCCGGGGATCAGCATGAGCTCCGAGCGACGCATCAGACCTGCCGCCAACAGGGCAACCGCGAGGAACAAACAACAAGCGGCCAGAAGCGGGAATGCGCCGGTGAGCCCCGCGACCAGAACACCCAGAAGCGTGTGCCCCAGCACACTGAGCGCCGACAGCGCGGTGGACACGAGCGCAAGCTGCCGAAACAGGACCCGGGGCGTAGGCATCAGTGTGGACATGGCGTCGTCATACGGCATGCGTCGCGTTGACAAAAGCCTGAACGCGCCAGGCAACTGACGAGCAACCCCAAATCTGCCGCGTGCGTTGGCTAACCGCGACATGTCGCAACTGCACGCTGAATCTGAAACACACTCGCGGGCTTCAGACCCAAAGACACATGAGACACAATAGACAGGTCCTGCAGGCCTGTGTATCGATACACCGCCTTTCCGTGGCTCGACCTCGTCGGGAACCCGTCAGGCCTGTCGGTCGGCTTCGAAACGTGCCATCTGGTGCACGTCGTCCGTGAACGGGTAAGTCTTCGCTATGCAGCATGCACCCATGCAGGAACCCGACCACTCGTCTTGTGCCATCGTGCGTGTATGGCTGACACCGGAGGGTGAGAAGACGGTCCGACGTCGCCGACCATGGCTGTTTGGTGGTCATGTGCAACGAATCAGCCACGCCGCCGCGACCGGCGCGACGGCCATCGTATACGACGAAAAACGCCGCTTTGTCGCCGTCGGCATGTACGACGCCGACTCGCCCATTCGGGTGCGACTTCTGGAATTCGGTCAGCAGACAACCATTGACAGGGCGTGGCTCATCGCCCGACTGAACGCGTCGCTGGCAGCGCGAGCAGCCCTGTCGGAACCAGAGACCAACGGTTGGCGCCTGGTGTATGGCGAGTCTGACGGGATGCCCGGCCTGGTGATTGACCGCTACGCATCCGTGGCCGTGGTCAAGTTCTACACCGGTGCGTGGGCGCGCTTCGCACAGGACATCTACGACTGGTGCCTTGCGCTCCAGGGGGTCACAGCGGTCGTTGCGCGGTGCGCCCGCTCCGTCACCGCAGTCGCTGGCTCAGACCGCTGGATTCTAGACGGCTCAGTTGTGCGCGGAGCGCTGGATCCGAGCGGCCAGGTGCAGTTTCTGGAGCGTGGACTTCTTCTGTATTGTGACCCCTGCAAAGGGCAGAAGACCGGGTTTTTTCTGGACCAGCGCGAAAACCGAACCCGGGTGGGTCAGTTGGCAGCAGGCAAAACCGTGCTGAACGTCTTTGCCTACAACGGAGGGTTCTCGTTGCACGCCGCTCGCGGTGGCGCGCGACAGGTCACGTCACTCGACCTGAGTCGGCCGGCGCTGATAGAAGCCGAGCGCAACTTTCTGGCCAATCAGCACGACATGCACGTACGGCAGTGTGACCATCAGATACTCGTCGGCGACGCCTTCGTGCTCTTGGCGGAGCTGGCACGGCAGCGATCGTCGTGGGACATCGTGATCATCGATCCGCCGTCCTTTGCCAAAGAGGCTGCGCATGTCGACCGAGCCCTGGCGGCCTATCAGAAGCTTGCGCGTCTTGGAGCAGCACTGGTCAGGGCGGGAGGCACGCTGGTGCTCGCTTCCTGCTCGAGCCGAGTCACCCCGTCCCAGTTTGAAGACGTCATGCGCGAAGCGGTACAGTCCACAGGCAGACGCGTACGTCACAGCGAAAGAACCGGACATCCTGCCGATCACCCCGTCGGTTTCGAACAGGCCGAATACCTGAAATGCCTGTTTCTGGAGGTCGACTAGGATGCTGAGCAAGCTGCGAAAGCGAGTGGCGTCATTCACGGCCACACATGACGCGCAACGACTCCCGACGTTCACCGTCGCCACGCAGATGAAGCGCATTGGCGACCCGCGCAGCCTGATCGAACAGGCTGCGGAGCGCGTTCCGAACTCAACCCTGCAGTTCACGCTGGGTTTTCTGGCCTTCTACATGGTGAGCGCGCTCTCCGGCAGTCAGGCGTTTATCTGGAACATGCCCCTGCACCCCGAGCCGTGGCTTCCTGTTCCGGATATGGCCGCTTTTCTTGTCGTCGTACTGGGACTGATCACGTTCAGCATCGCCCGCAGCGGCCGACTCTCTCGCGAAGCGCTCATCAATCTGCACGGGCTCTATGAGGTTGCCGTATGTTTCGGTGTTGCGCTCTTCGAGAACTGGTCTCCGTGGATGCCCGGTGAGCTACCCCGGAGCGCACCCATCTCAACGATCATCATCATGGTGTTCCCGCTGGTCGTGCCGTCAACGGCAGGTCGGCAGCTACTGGCGGCGTTGGCTGCAGCCCTGATGACGCCGCTGGCCATGTACGTCGCAATGCGTTTCAACGGCGGTAACCTGCCCGACAGCGGGGCGTTGGTGATCATCTTCGGCAGTCTGGCGATCGCTGTCCTGCTGGCCGCGTTTCCCTCCAACGCAGTTCATAATCTTGCCTATCGGCAGATCGCCTCCAGGCTGGGGTCCTACACCCTGCAGACGCCTCTCGGAAAAGGGGGAATGGGAGAGGTCTGGCAGGCGCGGCACGACAAAATTTCGAGACCGGCAGCGGTAAAATTCGTCAAACCCGAGACACTCGGCGCCATCTCACCAACCGGACGCAGTCGTCTGGCCGAGCGCTTTGAGCGCGAGGCACGCGTGATCGCCGGACTCCGCTCACCCAACACCGTTCAACTCTATGACTTCGGTATCGCGGACGATGGCACCCTGTACTACGTCATGGAGTATCTGGAAGGTCTCAGCCTGGACGAGCTGGTCGGGCTCTACGGCCCTCTTCCAGTGGATCGGGCCATTCACATGCTGCGCCAGGTGTGCCTGTCACTCGAAGAAGCACACCAGCGCGGCCTGATTCACCGGGACATCAAGCCCGCGAATCTGCAGGCTTGCATCTACGGAACCGAGTTCGATTTTATCAAGGTGCTCGATTTCGGCCTGGTGTCAGCAGCGTCCGATCGTGAAGTGGTCGAACTGTCGGCCACTGGAGAGGTCCTGATCACCGGCACGCCCGCCTTCATCGCGCCCGAGGTGGTAGCGCAGCAGCCGATCATTGATGCGCGCGCTGACATTTACGGAGTCGGATGTGTCGCCTTCTGGCTGCTGACAGGAAATCTGGTGTTCGACGCCGATAACGCATCCGACATCATGGCTGCACATCGACACCTCATGCCCCCTCGGGTTAGCGAGTGCACGTCGACTCCAATACCAGCATCACTCGAACATTTGATCGAGAGATGCCTGGCCAAACGCCCCTCGCAGCGACCGGACAGCGTCGTCGAAGTCGTCCACGAACTGGACGCCATCATCGCCAGCGGCGACGCCGGGGAGTGGACAAGAAACGACGCCGAAAAGTGGTGGACGGTCGAAAAGCCGGCCATGGACAAGCGCTTGCAACCCGAAAAGCGCAGGAAGGACGACCCCTCGATTCTGAATACGGCCGCGCGCCGTCTCGGTTCGACTGCTGGACTGGCCGATACCATCGAAGGCATGTTGTTCGTTCAGGACAGCGACCGACGTTCGCGACAATGATCTCGAGTGCGCCAGCTACAGCCACAGGTGGACCGTTAGTTCAAAAAAGATCGCCAAATGCCGAAGGGGCGGTGATGACGCAGGTTTTTTTCTCGCATGGTCGCCGGAAATCGTTTATGCCCCCGGCTAACCGGTTGTGCTCCACGTCGGATGTCCCGACGTTGGGGCGTTTTCGCGAGAGGCTCTGGGGTTTCCCCACCCAACGTGCCGACGACCAGCCGGGCGGTCGTCACGTGTCAGAAGAGAACGTATGTCGAAGAAGCTGTTTGTCGGTGGTTTGAGCTGGAATACGAATGATGACAGCCTCCGTGAGGCTTTCGCACAGTTTGGGACGGTCACCGACAGCAAAGTGATCACCGACCGTGAAACAGGCCGGTCGCGTGGCTTTGGCTTCGTGACATTCTCCGAAGAAGCAGAAGCCAAGGCCGCACGCGCTCAGATGGACGGCAACCAGCTGGATGGTCGCACCATTCGCGTCGATGAAGCCCAGGAGAACGCCGGTGGTGGCGGTGGACGCCCGGGCGGCGGCGGCTTTAGTCGCGGCGGCGGCGGCGGCGGTGGTGGTGGCTACGGCGGCGGCGGCGGCGGCGGTCGTTCCTCTGGTGGCGGCGGCTACGGCGGCGGCGGCGGCTACGGCGGCGGAGGTGGTGGCGGCGGCTACGGCGGTGGCGGTGGACGCGACTCCGATCGTGGTGGTCGCGACTTTGATCGCGGCGGTCGTGGCGACCGTGACTCCGACCGTGGCGGACGTGGCGGACGCGGCGGGCGCGACGGCGGCTGGTAAGCAACAGCCCATCCGTAAAGCATCTGAAAACGCGTTCCTTTGCTGGAGCGCGTTTTTTCGTTTTTGCCCTGCAACAGACAACGCCCCACAGGTTACCTGCCAAAGCGACAGGATGGGGAAATGCATGTCCGGCCTGATCGCTGGCGACTCCACGTGACCCAGCCCTAACGCATTGCGTCGCAACATGCTGAAGGGATAGAGGTTTTCTGTTGTGAACCTTGTCACCGCAGGCGCGCCGAGATAACGCTATCGACAGCTACCCTGTCGTAGGTCTCCTCACCCTGTGAAGTTTATGGCGCGCACCTCCACCCAACTGTCCTGGATCCTGCTACTCGTCGCGTCGCTGTGCAGTGGGTGCGGCGATGATGACTCACAAACCGCTCTCGACGCTACCGCGAACACGGATGCGGACACGACGTCATCCGATATCGACGCCGACATGACGTCCGAACCGGATGTACCCCTGGACACAGCGCCAGACCCAAGCGACGTACCCGAATCAGGCGACACTACCGACGACGTACGTGGCGATACGGAAGCACCCGAACCGGCACTTCGAGATTGCGATCCCCTTCAGGAGTCGGTCTGCGCCCTGCCCTGGCCGTCCAGTCTGTATCTGCAGGAAGATTCCAGCCGCGCTACCGGATACACGCTGCAATTCGGAGCTACCACGCTACCCGCAAACAATCGCGGCGCTCACATCTCGCCCGAAGACTACCGACGACTCGACGGCTACAGCGTCGGCGGACCCGTCATGGTTCATTTTCCAGACCTCGACCTCACCGGCATGCCAACGGAGTGGAATCCGGGACCTTCGCTCGATGAAGATAGCCAGGTCCTGCTCTGGCGCGTGCTCGATGACGGCTCGCTGGAACGAGTGGCGCACTGGGTTGAAACAGATTCCCACGCCAGCGATCCAGCACGACAGCTCACCTTCGTTCGCCCTGCTGTCATTCTGGAAGAAGCCACCCGCTACATTGTCGCGTTTCGCAACCTGAGAACGACCGACGGCGCCCCCATTCCGCAGAGCCCTGCCTTCGCTGCGCTGGTAACGCGCCAAACCGCTGCAGACCCCGCGCTCGCGCCACGTCAGGAACGCTTCGATGACGTCTTTGATCGCATCCGCACGACCGGAATTGACCCCACTGAACTGACTCTCGCCTGGGATTTTGTAACCGCCAGCAGCGATGCGCTTCACGGCGACATGCTGCACATCAGGGACGAGGGACTCGCCATCATGGGAGAGACCAATCCAGAACTCACCATCACGAGCATCGAACGTTTCACCACTGAACAGGATGAGCACATCGCCATACGTCTCCAGGGAACCCTGCAAGTTCCCCATTACGTAGTGCCTGAGCCCATCAATCCGATCATTACGGGCTGGGCATTGAATTTCGGCGATGACGGGCTGCCCGAACCATTGGGCACCCGAGACATGAAATGGTGGGCGATGGTCCCTCACTCTGCGATAAACCAGCCCGATGTTCCTCACAGCCTGATGCAATACGGTCACGGACTGCTCGGCGAAGGAGAACAGGTATTTTCAGGCTTTAATCGCCGACTCGCCAACACCTTCAATCTCATCGTCTTTGGCTGCGAAATGATCGGTATGGCCGACGAGGACTACACAAACGTGCTCGTCATGGTCAAAGAAATGAGCCACTTCCATTGGCTCGCTGACCGTCTGCATCAAGGATTATTTGAACACCTGGCACTCGCACGCACGATGCGGCAGCGCTTTGAATCCCTGCCCGAAATTGTCGCCGAGAACGTCAACATTAATGAAGATGAACTCTTCTATTCCGGCATTTCTCAGGGCGGGATTTTTGGTGCCACCCTCATGGCACTCACCACCGATATGCAGCATGGACATCTGGGTGTCCCAGGAAATCACTACAATACTTTGCTGTTTCGATCCGTCGACTTTACGCCATTCTTCGAACAAATGTCCGCTGCCTATCCGGACTCCATCGATCAGGCGCTCATTCTTGCCACCGTTCAGTTGCTCTGGGACAAGGCCGACCCCGTAAGCTACCTGCGACATATCTCTGCTGAACCGTTCCCTGGTAACGAACCCCATTCGATTCTGCTCGCGCCCGCCAAAGGTGATTGGCAGGTCTCGGTCAATACCAACGAGGTCGCGGCCCGAAGCGATATCGGAATCGCCATCATGCAAAACTATGATCGCGAACGTCAGGTGTGGGGCGTAGAAGAAACCCCATATCCGCATACCGGTTCAGGCGTCGTCCTGTACGACTTTGGTAATCCGTGGCCCGCCGAAAATGTAAATCTCCCCCCCAACGACGAG
>JAGWVZ010000086.1 GCA_018970625.1 Myxococcales bacterium
GGTGCGTCCGCCGGCGATGATGATGCCGTGCTCGGCTCCGCCTGCGATTTCACTGAAATACTCGGTGGCGTGCAGGGCGCGGCCGGTCTCGAGTTCGATTTCTGAGGTCTCGTACACGATCTCGTCGCCATCGACGTAGAGGCGGTCAATCTCGGTGGGAAAGCGCGGGGTACCGTACGACTGGCCGATGCCACCGACGATGACGAAGGAGCCGTCCCCGACCGGCGTGGCCGTGTGGAAGGCGCGACGGGATTCACCGAAAGAGTCCACCTCTTCGAGTTCGCCTTCGAGCGCCGAGGCGAACGTCAGTACGTGAACCTCTTCGACGGGCACAAACTCGGTCGCGGATGGGTCGAGTGGCTTCAGACCACCGACAATCACGATACGACCGTCGTCGAGCAGGGTGGCGGAGTGGAATGCCTTTGGCGTCGGGATGCGAACGGCGCAGTCTTCGAGCGTGGCGTCGGGATCCTCGAAGCAACCAGGCTCGGTGAGCAGGCGCCAGCGACCGGTCGCCGGCTCAAAGACCTCGATGGTGTCAATGAACCCGCTGAACGTGGAGGCGCCGCCGGAGACCGACACATTGGCCCCACCGATCGCCACCAGACGACCATCAGGCAGCTCGGTGACGGTAAAGCCAGCGCGACCGCCATCGACCGAGCTGAGCTCGAACTCCGAGGGGATGGTCTCGTTGAGGTCGTCATTCATGCCGAACGCAGCCGTGAACGCCTCGACGCGGGCGGTGAACACACGCAGCACGCCGGGGTCGACGCCGGGCTCCGCGTTAAAGCGCACGGTGGTGGCGCCTGACGCGTACGACCGACGATCATCGGGATCGTTGGGATCGTTGGTGACCGACACCGCCAGAAGGCTGTCAGGACCGTAGGGAATGGTGGGAAGCGTAAACTCTCCATCCCGGAAGTCAGCGTCAGAGTCAGCGATGCGTTCGTTGCCCTGAAAGGCATAGAAGCGAAGCAGCTCAGGGTCAGCGCTGTCGTCGAATTCCGGGAAGGGGTCGACACCCTCGGGGCCCCAGATTTCCACGGTCACAGGTGTGACTTCGCCATCTTTGCCACCGCAGGCGGCAAGAAGGAGGCCAGTCAGGAGGCAGAGCCCGGTGGGCAGCAGCGACGTCAGACAGGTAGTCTTCATGGTACCAGGTTCGTCGAGAAACGAGAATCGAAGTAGAATCAGAGTCTTACCAGGAAACCGACGGTGCGTATCCGCCCGGGTCGTCCTCACCACCACCGGCGGTCACCGCAATGATGATGACCGTAGCGATGACAGCAGCGCCACCGGCAGCAGCACCGATGATGATGTTGCGCTTGCGATTGTTGCGCGGCTCATCGGGGCCGGTGGTCAGAGCGGAGTTGGGCTCATACCCAGCGTTGGCAGCGGGCGGAGCGCCGTAGGTCGGCTGACCGTAGGCTACTGGTTGGCCGTAGGCATCCACAGGCTGACCGTAACCCGGTGCAGGTGCGGGCTGACCATAACCGGTCGGCTGGCCGTAGGCAGGCGCGGACTGGCCATAGGCCGGAGCAGGCTGACCATAGCCCGGTGCAGGTGCAGGCTGACCGTAGCCCGGAGCCGGTGCCGGCTGACCGTAGCCCGGAGCCGGTGCGGGCTGACCATAGCCCGGAGCCGGTGCTGGCTGTCCATAGCCCGGAGCCGGTGCCGGCTGGCCGTAGCCCGGAGCCGGTGCCGGCTGGCCGTAGCCCGGAGCCGGTGCCGGCTGACCGTAGCCCGGAGCCGGTGCCGGCTGACCGTAGCCCGGAGCGGGTGCCGGAGCGACCGGAGCAGGTGCCGGAGCGACCGGAGCAGGTGCCAGAGCAACCGGAGCGGGCGTCGGAGCAACGGCGACAGGTTCAGGTGCGGGCGCGACAGGCGCGGGAGCAGGAGCAGGCGCGGGCGCAGGCGTCGCGATGTCGAAGATCACAGGGGCGGGGGTGGCCGTCGCGGCTGCCGAAGGAGACGACGCAGCGGGCGCGGCAGCCACGGGCGCGATGATCGGCGCGCCGGTCACCAGACTGGCCACCGGGAAGTCTGATTTGGCGCGCGCGATGTTTGCCGCGAGCTGATAGGCGTTCACGGTGACGTTGCTGAGCGACGCATCGAACGTCACCGGGGGAACGTTGGCGAACAACCGGTCTTCGGCACGGTAAATAAACGGCAGCGCCTCGAAGCCATTGTCACGATGCACCACAACACCCACCACGACGTACTGTACGCCCTGACGCGTGGACAGCTCCTGCATGTACGGGATCATGGTGTCGCTGATGTTGCCACGCGACACTTCATCGCGCAGCGAGCGCAGGTAACGGGGTTCACCGTTGCCATCGCCGGCCCCGGCCGCGGCGCGCGCGATGTCCAGCATGGTGGTGGCTTCACGTCCACGGGCGACGCTCACCAGCTCGCCAACGCCCTGCCCTGCTTCGTTCCGAACCGATACAAAGTGGTCGCCCACCGGAAGCTCGGCGATCGTGAACGGCGTGGTGCCTACCAGGTTGCCGTTCAGAAACACGTTGGCACCCAGCGGCTGCGAATTCACCACCAGCGAACCCGAGCCGTTGCGTGCGAAGGCCTCCTGCACGGCGGCGAAGAACTGGTTGTAAGCCTGACCGGCCGACTCGGCCGAGGTCGCAGCGGGGTTGAGCGCCAGCGCCCTTGTCAACGCCACGCGTGCCAACTCTTCGTTACCGGCCTTGAAATAGCATTCGGCCAGCTTGAAGTGCGCATCCATGACCGGAATGTAGTCCGTCACGTCACCGATGTTCTCACGGTACGACGCCAGAGCGGACTCAAACGCGACCTGCGCCGCCGCGAAATCATTGATGATGTACGAGCCGATGCCCTGCGCGTACTGCGAGTTGGCCTGGTCGATCGCCGCGTTCGCTGAACCACCGGCGCCACCACGAGCGACCTCCGAGGTGAAGCTCACCCCGACACTGCCGAGCTGCTCAGTCGTGGCGGTGTTGATGCGACCCACCGTGGTCTCGGTGACGTCGGGTCCAAGAGGAGAGAACGGCACAAGGAACACTTCCTGCGCCACCGCCGGCATCGCGATGAGCGTCAGGGCAGCAGCCGTCAAGGTTCGCAATGACAATGTCCAATACTTCCGCATGGCTTTCTTCCGGGAATGGTCGCGACGAGTTGCGGGGGCCAGTCACCTTGAACGCAGCTCGTGGGCGGCGGGTCTATAACAGACGCGTCACAACTCGTCCACTTGCTGAGGCCCTTTACAGGGCGCAATCTAATGGCGTCAAACTGGCGCAGATCACGGCTGCGCTTGCCCTTGCGACGGGCCGTTGATACGCATCTACACACGTTTTTCGGTCCATTTCTCCCTCTTGGCGCCCAGAGCGCGGCCGCGCGGTACTCACACGAATGTCACCTCTGCTGCCCGAGGATCTTTTTCACGACGTACAGGCCAGCCTGACCCGAACCCGTGCACCGCACGCGCTGTTCGATGCCCTGGCGCTGTATGCGGGAACGCCGAACGCGGCACTCGGACAACTCGCTGACGATCTTGCCAATGACTCGGCTCATCGTGCCCGCACCACGGACGTTTATGAGAGTGCGGGGGCGTCCGACCGCTTGCAGTGGCTCTATCTGGCAGCCGGCTCGTCGAACCCTCGCACACAGGCCGCGTGGGGCATGTATGGCGCCTTTACGGCCACGCGACTGCCAGTCATTGGCGCCCCCTCGATGCTCCTCCCCTCTCTGCTCACGGCCATTCAGGCAGCCGCCGAGGCCTCGGGAGGAACAGCACGAGGTCTGCTACATCTGCGCGCACTGACCATCCACAACGCCAGCGCCGAGGTCCTCGATTTTCGTGCAGCCCCGTCGGAGTCCGGCGGCGGTGCACTCGCTCCTCTTCTTTTGTGGCGACTCATGGTCGCCCTCGCGTTTCCGGCCGACCCTGCGGCGCGACGTAACGCCGCGTCCATGGCCGACTTTATCGCGGGCCGCTCGCCGGAAACACCCGAGTCCGACTGTCTGCGCCAGGTGGCGACGCAGCTTCGCACGGAGCCCGGCACGACGGTCGAAGTCGGGTTCATGGCAGCGTTCGTACGTTCGTTCGCTGCCTCCGACTGGTTGGCGGCAGCCGAACAGGCACAACGTCTATCGCTGAGCGCATCGGACGCCTCGCTCGCCGTCAACTGGTCCGTCCTCGCCGCGCTGTGCTTCGTGAGAGCACGGCGAACCGGCGTTGAGCTCGAACACACCGCGCACGTCATCCTGGCCCGCTGCTCGGCCCTCCGCCCTGTACCCTCTGCTGTCAAGGCGTGGGCGGTCGAGCTGGTGGCAGCTTCACAAGCCAGTCAGGGGCGGCTGCACGACCTCGTAACAACCATCGCGGCACCCTCGCCCCAGTCGCCCTGCGATTTTCTCGAATTCGCGCCTCGCGCTTTCGAGGTCCAGGAGTTGGCTCACTGGCTCGTGGGGTCAGCCTTGCTCCTGGACACCACGCAGACCGCGACCGCTACGGCACCATGGCTACCGTGGGCTCACGCGCTCGCCGGGCTCGTCGCGCTCACTCTCCCAGCCTCCGTGCCAGCACCCACCGGCGACGAGTCGCTCCTCGCCGATGCCCTGTTGCAAGCCCACCGTCAGCCCTCGCTCTCTACCGGGTTGCTGCCGCTCGAGCAACTGGCGCAACGTTATGAGCCTGCCCGAGAGCTGCTGCATCGCCTGCGTGCGCGCATGCGGCGACAGGACAGCCCCGCCACCCGCTCACTGGTGGCGGCCCTGCGGGCACGTCAGTGGGCCGAAGCAAAAGGCACCCTTCAGGCAGGCGATGAGCTGGTCTTCACCAGCGCCGTGCGCGATGCCCTGCTGCAGCACGTGGAAGTGGACGCCGCCGAGGTGGTGCGACTGCTACCATCCCTCTACGCCGCGTTCGGAAACCACATTCATCTGACCGGGTTACTCGAGCAGCTCGCCGACCAGACACTCCCCTCGCCCGACGCCTTTGGCACGATCCTGCTGCTTCCTCACGGCAGCATGTCAGACGAGCTGCGCGACGCATGGTCGGGCGCCTGCGTGAGTTTCGGACGACAAACACCCCCCGACAGGCTGCGCAGCCTCGCGCTGGCGACCTGTCTGAATGATCCCATGCGCATGGCCACGGTCGCGCGGTCACTCGCGCTTCACCCCGAACCCGGCGCCGCGCTTCAGGCGCTGGCATCACTCGCCGAGCGAGCCCACGGTGACGCACTCGCCGGTGTGCTTCGCGCCTGGCTGCAGGCGCTCTCCGATGGGCCGGACCGGGTGAATGTCGCCCAGCGGCTGCTGCTCCTGGATCCGCGCGACATGGACGCGCTCCACATCGCCCTGGACTGGGCTCTGCGACAATCAAACTGGGAAGACGTGGTGCGCATACACGAGCGCATCGGACGCTCCACGTCAGATCCGCAAAAGCGAGCGCGTATCTACCTCGCGATCGCCGACGTTCTCGAGAAACACCTCGATAATCTCAACGGCGCTCTCGAAAACACAATCGTCAGCTTCATCTGCGATCCTGCCAGCGCCGAGACCCTCGCCGTGCTGGAGCGCCTCTATCGTTCACAAAAGAAGTACCGCGACCTACTCGCGACCTACGACACAGTCATCGAAGTGTGCATGGAACGTGGAGAGACCGATCGGGCCTCCGATTTGTGGGCACGCCGCGCACAGGTGGCCTTTCAGGCGCTGCAACGCCCTGAAGAAGCGGCTCGTTCCCTGCTGGAGGCGATTCGGCTGCGTCCCGGCTCGCAGAAGCTGGTCGAGCTCATGGTGAAATCTGTGGCGCCTGCAGCCGGTGGCACATGGGCTGAACAGGCACAGGCGCTGCATCGGTCCGCGCAGGCCTGACTGACAGCCGCCTTCGCTCCGAATCCGTTCCGGCATAATGCCGCGAAAGTGAACTCGCAGGGCATGCCCACGACCAACTTCCGCGCTTCGATTTGTAGTACTGCCCTGACCGACCGCCCCCGGCCGACCAGAACCTTCAGCCGTCCAGCTTTGACAGCTTGGCCAGAATGCGAGCCTTGAGGTCCTGATCGACGTCGACACCCGCAGCCTCGGCGAGAGGCCCGCGACCATAAATGTCTTCGAGCAGCGTCGCCTCGATCAAGGCAAGCTTTGCACGCGTCTCGGCGTGCGTCTGGCCGCGCCGCGGAAGCACGTGCTCGTGGCCTTCACTCAGGCCCTGACGCATACGTACCACCATCTCCTCCTCGTGGGTCAGCTCGCGGCCGACCGAAGGCGTCGATGTATAGGTGCGCTCGCGTACGGTTGTTCGGGTAATGCGTCGGGTCGCCAAGGGATCCTCCACGGGGCGCGCCGATCGGGCCGGCAGCGTCGTTAGGTTCAGACGAGCGCGCTATAAACCGCCCACCCCCCGATGGCAAGTTTTAGGCCCCGCCCGCCGTAAGGGACACAACCCCTGACGGTAAAAGGACCTGCGCTTGATCAGAGCGGCCTGACCGATGGTGCACCCGCATGTTTTTGTGCTCCCGGCGCGATGAGTCTTCCGCCACCGAGCCACGTTCGGCGCACGACGATCGCAAAGTGGCACGATGCTCGCAGGGACTTGCCGAGTCTATGGACGAGCCCAACAGGTCTGGTATGCCGCGCCCGCTCGCTCCGGCTTTTCGTTCTCACGCACGCAGGTCTCCGCATGCAATCGCTCATCGACAAGTACTGCAATTTTTACCGGGTCGACGCGCAAGGCCGCGAATACCGAACCGTCACGCAGCGCATCGTGGTCGAGCTGGATGCCCATTTACGCACGGCTGAACACCTGCGTCCCTTTCTGGGGAGTGGACCGGTGGCCGTCGTGATGGACCTGAACACGGCGCGGGTCGCCGGCGACGCAGTGGTTCATTCACTGATGGAGGCGGGCATCGCCGTCGAGCGCCACCTGCTGGTGGCGGATCCCGACGACGGAGTCGTGCCGTGCGACGACGCCACCATCGCACAGGTGCAGTCTCTGCTGGCCGCTCATCGGTACACGCACGCGGTGGCCGTAGGAGCAGGCACTATCAACGATCTGGTGAAGATGGCGGCCCATCGGCTGGGGCTGGGCTATAGCTGCGTCGCGACCGCGCCCAGCATGAACGGCTACACATCGGCGATCGCCGCGATTCTGGCGGCGGGCGTCAAAACCACCCAGCCCTGCACACCGGCCATGGCCGTTCTGGCCTGCCCGAAAGTCATGGCCGAGGCTCCGTACCGCATGATCGCGTCGGGCATTGGCGACCTCTACTCCAAGCCCGTCTCCAATGCCGACTGGCGGTTAAGCCACCGCCTGCTGGGCACCATGCACTCCGAGATCGTCATGGAGATCGTCGACGCCGGTTCGACGCTCCTCGAAGGCGTGGCACCACACCTGCCCGAGCGTGACCTCGATGCCGTCGCCCGGCTGACGGGTGCGCTCATGTTGTCGGGGCTCGCCATGCAGGCGGCGGGTTCGAGCCAGACCGCGTCCGGGGGTGAGCACCTCGTGAGCCATTACATTGATATGACGTCCGTTTCCGAAGCGCTCCCGCACGATTTCCACGGCGTGCAGGTCGCCTGTGGAACCATCGCGACCTCGGCGCTCTACGAATATGTGCGGTCGCTCGACCCGAGTACGCTCGACCCGGCAGCGCTGGCAGCCGCATTTCCGACCTGGGAGGTGTGGGAAGAAGTGCTGCGCGAACGATTCGGCACCCTCGCAGACGCTGTGATCCCGCACGCGCGACAGGGCTATCCCACCCGCGACGCGCTGCAGGCGCGACTGCAGAAACTGGTCAGCCAGTGGGACGACATTTTTGCGGATGCCGGCGCCACGCTGCGTCCGACGGCCGAGCTAAAAGCCGAGCTGGAGTCGGCGCACTGCCCCACCGAGTTCCCCGAGATGCCTGTCGAGCGTGAGCGGGCCTATGCCGCGTTCGCCTGGTCCAAAGACATCCGCGCACGGTACACGATTCTGCATCTGGCGGCTGAGTTGGGCGTGTTGGAGTCGTTCGCGCGCCGTTTCGTCGATGAACAGTACGATCGGGCCGGACAGTCCTGATCGCAGCGTTGTTTCGGCGTAGGCCGCCACGAAGGCGGCAGCTACGGGCGCATGCGGACGTGGCGTTGGACAGGGGGCCCTATCGCCGGCCGGATCGTGAGGACGAGCGGGCGGTGCGGGTCTGGGCGGCGACAAGAGCGGCGCGATGGCCTGCCTGCTCGGTGCTCAGGCGGCGCCAGGAGTCCAGACGGGAGGCGCCAAGGTCGCCGGCTGCTACGGCCTCGCGCACCGCACAGCCAGGTTCGTTCAGGTGTCTGCAGTCTGAAAATCGACACAGCAGCGAGAGGTCGGCGATGTCGTCAAACGCGTTGTCGAGGGCGTCATCGTCCACCGCCAGCGCCACCTCGCGCACGCCCGGCGTGTCGATGATGGCACCGCCCTGCGGCAGCGCAAACAGATGGCGCCCCGTCGTGGTGTGGCGACCTTTTCCGTCGGCGTCCAGCTCGCTGGTGCGTTGCACCTCGGTGCCCACCAGCACATTCACCAGCGTGGATTTTCCGGCGCCGGACGTACCCAGCAACATCACCGTGCAACCAGCACCGAGCATGCCGTGCAGACCGTCAAGCCCCTGCCCCGTATAGGAACTCACCGTGTGGACACGCACGCCGGGGAGCATCGATGCCACTTTTTCGCCCCATTCACCGGGGTTCTCGACCGTGTCTGCCTTGGTCAGCACCACCGCGGGCGTCGCACCACCATCGGCCACAATCGCCAAAAACCGCTCCAGGCGCCGGATATTTGTATCGCGCCCAATCGCGCTGACAATCAGCACATGGTCCACATTCGCAGCCAGCACCTGAGTACGAGACCCTCGTCCGGCAGCTTTACGGCTTAAAACGGTTCGACGAGGCACAAAATACGCAATGGTATAGCTATCGCCGGCCTGTTCGGGGGGATTTAGTCCCACCCAGTCGCCAACGGCTGCGCCGTTGAATCCCGGGTCTTTGCGTAACCGGCCTGAAATAGAAGCCGCCACCTCCCCGTCGTCCGTGCTCACCACACACAGATTGCGGTCCACCTGTCGCACGCGCCCGGGCACCAGGCCCCGGTCGTGCAGCGCGCCCAGCGCAGCGGCCGTCTCCGCATTCAGCCCCAGTGCCTTCAGCGTCACGGCTGCGCTCCAGCGTTGTGCACCCGCACACGGTCGGCGACCTCACGAATCACGGCCCGATCACCGCGACCGGTCACCGTCATTGTGATCTGACGCTCGTCCTCGGAGTTTCCGTGAGCCAGCGACACACGATAATCGATCAGTTCAGCCACCGACGGCACACAGGACGGCCATTCAATCAACATCACAGAACGCTCCACCAGATCGCGAAACCCGGTGGATTCCAGATCATCCTCACCGGAAAGCCGATACAAATCAAGATGATGCAACGCAGGGCGCGCACGATAGGTGTGACAGATCGCATACGTGGGTGATGCCACCAGTACCTCGGCGTGGGGCGCCAGCGCCCTCACAAACCCGCGCGTGAAAGCGGTCTTGCCAGCACCCAGCTCGCCCTCCAGCCCGATAACCGCCCATCGGTCCCCCAGCGCCAGCGCCAGGGCACGCCCTGCTTCCCAGGTATCTTCCAGCTGCGACGAGCCCACCTCTACCCGCTCGTCCGTCGCTTCAAGGAGCCGCATCAAGGCATCACCGCGCCCACGTAACGCACCGGCCGCGCTGACCCCCAACGGCCCTCGGCGTCGGTGCGGCCCAGCTCCCACGTACCGTCCAGATACAACGCCAGCACCGGCACATCGGCCACGGGTACACCAGCCGAGCCATCGACGACAAACAGCTGCACCGGCTCCGTCGAGGGGCGCGACTGCGCAGCCCGAAGCGCCCAACCATCGGATTCAGCCGCCAGAAGGCGACCAAACGCAGGCAGCGCAGCGGCGTCGTCATCCTCCACAATCAACGCGTACAGCACCGCTCGCTCCACCACCGAAGGCGCTGACGCCGCCCTGAATACCAGCGCAGCGCGATCCGGTAGCGCGTCAAGGGCAGCCAGCTGCAGCCACGTCGCCGCCACAATCGCCGGGTGACGATCGGCCAACAACTGGTCACGCGAAGCGACCTCGGGCGCCACAGCGAGCGACCGAATGGCTGCCACCCGCAC
>JAGWVZ010000861.1 GCA_018970625.1 Myxococcales bacterium
CGTCGAATTCGGATGCGGTGGAACCCGACGTACTGCCTGACGCAGCGCAACCGGATGTGGAGCCTGACGTAGTCGATGAGCCGTGCCCGGGTTCCATTCTCTGCTTCGACGAGCGGACCGGCAACCCGAGCTCGGCAGTCTGTGCAAACAACGGATTCCCTGCGGGAACAACGTGTGTTGAAGAGAGTGAAACGGTGGCTTGCTGTGTGCTGCCCTTCGCATGCGAAACCGATGCAGATTGTGAAGCGAATCGTGCCATCGAAGGCTTTTGCCCAGATGAACGCTTTCCCTGCACCTGTCTGCCGGATGGCTCGTGTGTGACGGACATTTGTTCGGCAGACTCTGAATGTGCTGACGGTGAGGTCTGCAGCAGCGGTCGATGCGCGGTCGTGGATCCGAGTCTGGATCGCACGGCTCGAATCCTGACGAGGACCGCATATCTGCAACCGGGCGACACGTTGAGCCTTCAGGCGGTAGCGGTCTCTGTGGATGACGTCCGTGTAACCGACCCCACAGCGACCATTGAGTGGGCCATCGAATCCGGCACAGGCAGCACGATCAGCACGGCTGGTGAGTTCATAGCGGGGGACGAGGTTTCAACGATTGTTGTTCGGGCGACGCTGGCCGGAGAAGGAGACCCCGGCGATTCAGTGACGATTTACACGCTGGGTCCGGTGGCCGAAAACACGAGTCGAGTGATCGTTGTCGATGAGGCTACGCGCGAGCCAGTTTCCGCTGCTTTCGTGTATCGCGTGCCTCTCGAGGGCGAAGATGAGCGCGCTGGCAGTGACGCAAACGGTGTCGTGACCTTTGGCGATAGTGCCACGAGTATGCTCCATGTCATCGCAAACGGTTACGCATATGTAAGTGTCGTTTCGCCGGTTGGTGATACGTTACTGGTGGCGCTGCCGCCCATTCAAACCGCGGATATCACCGAGGTTCGTGACGGCTTTGTGTGCGATACGGCTGCTGCGGGTACGACTCTTGAAGAGAATGAGCAGTGCGGTGATGTCGGACAGGTACCGTGCCTATGCTATGATCTTGAAGGCGTGGACGTGGCGCGAGGCGTGCCAGACTTTGTGAATGTTCCCGGCGACGGCGAGTTGGATGTTGCAATCAGCGGTTTCAGTCTGGGTAACGCCCTGCTGGACCTGAACTTTGACTTGATCGTAGGTCCTGAGATTACGCGCATCCCGCCCGAAGATTCGCCGATTCCGCTGGATGATGAGATTGGCATCCCGTCCGGCGTGTCGCTCTACTACAACAACAGCCCGTTTGTAGATTCGTTCATTGGCACGTCATCTGCGGGTGAGCGGGTCATGTGGAGTATCGGGGGTACCGTTTTCCTGAGCGATGTACTCGTCGAAATCCTTCCGAGTCTGGGTGGGGATCTGGCATTTGGCCCCATCATCGCGGCCCTCCTGCCTATCTTTGACGACTTCTACAGCGGCATCTCCGCGCCGCTTGATCTCTCGTCGACAGGGACCTTCCCCGTTCGCGATCCCGGCATCGTGCTGGATGTTCCAACTCAACGGCGTCTCGAAGTGACCGTTCCGCAGTTGCCTGTCATCGGTAGTGGGTGGTCGGACACGGTTATCATTCTGGGT
>JAGWVZ010000087.1 GCA_018970625.1 Myxococcales bacterium
GCTTCAGGTGTCGGCTGAATCAGTCGCCGTTGCAGATACAACACTACGAAATCTGCTCTGGGCCTCTGCCGCGCAGAGCTGGCCGTTCTGGCTGCAGTTTCTGACGGCTTTTCTCGTCATGGATTTCATGCAGTGGTGCATTCATAACCTGCTGCATCGCGTCCCGTGGCTCTGGGAGTTTCACAAGGTCCACCACAGCATTGAACACATGGACTGGGCCGGCAGCATGCGATTTCACTGGGCCGAAATCGTCGTGTACAAAACACTGCAGTATCTGCCGTTGGTCTGGTTCGGATTCAGCGGCGATGTCATCATGGCGGTCGCCGTCACAGGCACCGCGATCGGCCATTTCAACCACGCCAACCTGAACGTGAATATCGGCTGGCTGGGTTACGTGCTGAACAATCCGCGCATGCACCTGTGGCATCATGCCCACGATGAAGTACAACCCCGGCCGGTGAATTTGGGCATCAATCTGGCTGTCTGGGACTGGATATTTGGCACTGCCTATGTGCCCGCCGAGCCACCTGCGCGACTCGGTTTCTCGAATATCGAACACTTCCCGCGTACGTTCGTCGGCGAAGAGCTGTATCCGTTGCCAGTGGAATCAGCCCTCCGTCGCCTGTTTAAACGTTCAACAGCGCCGTAGAACGCTACCACCCGTCGGGCCGGAAGAACGCGGCCGAAAAAAGGTGCTCGGGGTCCAGGCCGTGCGCGACATAGCCGCGCGCGATGGTATCGACATAGACGGGAGCGCCGGGCAGTCGCTGCTGCAATGGACGAATGTACGTGATGACCTCGGTCGGCTTCCATGTGATGCCGTCGTGAAGCTCGACGGTGACCTGCGTGCGCCGATACACGTCCGGATGCTCCTCGAAACCATCCAGGACCTGCATGTGCTCATCGCTCAATCGGTACACGGCACCCGGTACGTGGTCGTGCCACCAGGCATGATGCGTGGCAGAGTCTACGAGGTCCCACTCGGGGTGCTTTGCCGAGACAGGTACAATCGTAGCAACCGCACCACCCCATCGGTGACTGTGAGCCGTAAAGGCCAGGTGCCAGCCTGGCAGTCGCGCCTTTCCGACTGGCTGATGGCCGGGACAGCGCTCATCCATTTGCTTCAGGTACAGGTTGGAGCCGTAAGCGAAGTAGAGATGCGGGAGCATGAGACACCGGGAAGCGGGATGCCGAAACCGAAGGCGTCACGAAGGTGCGGGCAGCAGAATGAAAATGGAAGGCCAAAAACGAAGAAAACCCCGAGGGAGACCCACGGGGTTTACATCAGGGCAGCAGCCCGGAGCTGATTACCAGCCGCCGCGCTCGCTGTCGCGTCCACCACGGCTTCCGCCGCCACGGCTTCCGCCGCCGCCGCCACCGTAGCCACCACCACCGCCGCCGCCGCCGCCGTAGCCGCCGCCGCCGCTGCGACCACCGCCGCCACCGCCGTAGCCACCACCGCCGCTGCGACCACCGCCGCCGCCGCCGAAGCCACCACCACCGCCGCCGCCGCCTGCCTTATCCTGGGCAAGGTCAACGCGAAGGGTGCGTCCGTCAAGCTCAGCCCCGTCCATGCCTGCACGAGCAGCTTCTGCTTCCTGCGGGCTGTTGTACGTCACAAAGCCAAAGCCGCGCGAACGACCGGTCTCACGATCGGTCACAACGCGTGCGTCGGTCACTTCTCCAAAGGGACCAAATGCCGCGCGAAGCGCTTCATCACGAGTTCCCCAGCTCAATCCACCCACAAACAACTTACTCGACATCGTACGCACCGTGAAACCGTGGTCGGATTCCCTCCGACCTTCTGTGACTCAAACCCGAAGCCGGATGGGCTACAGGCATTGCACCCTCAAAGGTGCACTTCGCTGCCAACCCGTCCAGATTTCGAAGTATTCAAAGCTCCAATCGGCATCAGCAGGCTCAGGCCTATCGTTGCACAGGCAAACGTTGTCACGACAAAAGTGCGCAACTTCCGATCTTTTTGTCATTTTTTCCCAAATAGAGGCCTTCCTGCCCGCCAAATCCTGTTTGATGCGGCGTGTCATTCCCTCACGCGTCACCATTGAACCTTCACCGCGGCTGGGCAGCAAAGATCGCCACCCACTGACGGGTACGCGCCACCAGACGACCATCGGCGGTCCAGAGTTCGCCCTGCTCCTCGGCGTAACCCGGCACGCCCGCGCGTGAGCGCGACACCATAAAGTACTCCTCGGTTGAGCTTACCTCTGTCAGCGGAAGCGGCTGAAGAAAATGATAGGTCAGATCGACGCTCGAGGCCGTCGCCGTCAGGCCACTCGCCATCACCGACACCGCCGGGGGCCACACATCCAGCAACGCAGCGAACATGGCCGTGTCTGCCTGCACAGCCTCGCGAAAACGACACCAGCCACCCATCTCAGCACGAGGATGACCGGAAAACGGAATGCCGCCCACACAATATCGATACTGAACGAAGCGGGTAAATTCCGGCATCAACGGCAGATCGGGCGCTATCGGAGACGTCTCACGCGGCGGCATGAACGGCACCGCCTCATGCGACCACGACGGAGCCGCGCCCGGCCGATCAGCGCCCAGCGTCGCCGTCGACGTCGCCACCGTCTCTCCACTCTGGACCATGCGACCGGTGACCTGCGTCACATACCGGCCGACCCGCTCCAGACGCACCTCCACGTCCACCGGTATGCCGCTCACCACCGGTGCGCAGAAATGAACGGTCAACGTCCGCATCAGACGTGTCGCATCCCCCACCTCATGCTCGAAGGCGCGTACCAGAATGGCCGCCACCAGTCCGCCGTAAACGCCGCGCCCCTGATACCATCCGGCGTCCACAAACCCCGTGTACAATCCCGGCTCTACCTGCTCGAAGCGACTCGCTGTTTCAAACGACATCCCGATCTCCTTCTTCTCAATGGCCGACTCGGTCGGCGCACGGGGCCGCCTTGAAGCTCCCGGCGCTCAGGCCATGGCACACACATCCATGCGCAACAACGGGCAGCGCTGTAAACCAGACGCACCACACCGCAACCCCTCGCCGAGTCCTTTTCACTTCAGGCCATGCGAGAAAACCACCGCCAGCTTGTTTTGCAGCCACCATGCCGCTCGACGGCTGGCACAAACGGAGCCACACTCAACCCCACAGACCCGGATCACCCGCGGTTTATTCCTCTGACCCCATACGCCACGGCCCTGATGACGAACCGCTATCCTCAGCTCGCGTCGATGCGGATTGGTATCACCGGCGCCAATGGATTTCTGGGGCAGGCTCTTTGCAGGGCGGTGCTCCGGTCCGGCGGGGTGCCCATTGCGCTCGTGCGTGCACCCAACAGCGCCCTTGAAGCCGCCGGAGTTATCACCACGGTCGTCGACTGGAACACGGGAGTCTCGGGGGTTCAGCACGCCCTGCAAACCGTCGATGCCGTCGTGCACAGCGCCGGAGGAGGGCGTATGCGGCGACTTCAGGATGTCTATGATGCCAACCTGGAGACCACCCGTACGTTGCTGCATGCGCTGGCAGGACGCTCATTGCATCGTTTTGTGTTGATCTCGTCGGTCGCCGCCCACGGACCTTCCCGGAATGGCGACACCGTTGACGAGTCTTCACCGCCCGCACCGGCGTCCCACTACGGACGCGCAAAGTGGTTGGCCGAGCAGGCGCTTGAACATCACCCCGGACTGAATCCTGTCTCGTTGCGGCTCCCCGCGCTCTACGGTCCGCTGGATGACCGCATGCTTCCACTGTGGCGCGCAGCGGCAGGTCACGGTGTCATGCCCGTTGTGCTGCCAGACGGCGAAACCGGCCTGCTACACGTCGACGATGCCGCTGACCTCGTACTGTCTGCCCTGGCGAATCCCGCGACCAGGTCTCGCGTGTATTTCGCAGATGACGGCGCGCCTTTGACCCGGCGTCTCCTCTGCGAGACCATTGGAGCGTGCCTGCAACGTCAGGTTCGGGTCGTCCCGCTGCCCAGCGCAGCGTTATGGACTGCCGGACTCTGCAGCGAAGGGTGGGCGCGGGTAACGGGTCAGACCGTGCTGGTGACCAGAGACAAACACGCCGATCTTCGGCATCCCTGGTGGCGATTCAGTCGGAAACGCGCCTTCGATGAGCTCGGCTGGACGACCGCACGTGACCGCATGGCGGCCTTTGAAGAGACCAGAATCTCGTACATCGACGCCGGATGGTTGGCCCCAAAGCCATCTTGACGCAAGTGTGAGGTCGCGCGCACTCCGCATTCTGGCCACTCAGATCGCTCGTCTGCGTTTGCTTTCGCAGCGAATCGCTCATGCCTGCAGTGCGTCGCACCAACCATGAACGCTAATTAACATTGCCACAATTTCAGAATCATGAAGACATGATACACTGTGTCACACACCACAGGTGAATCTTGAACGGGCGCATGCCATAGCGGCTGTGTACCGCACACCAACCGACATCATCATGCTCACCCGGACTTCACCGTATGAACTCCCGACGCCCAGTCACCGCCGGTCACTCATGGAAGCCCGCAATTCTTTCGTTGCTGTTCGGAATGCTTACCGCGAGTGAGGCATTCGCACAGCAGCAGGAAGAGGAGTCTGCATCGGCATCAGACAACACAACGCAACCCCAAGCAACCGAAGCAACCGCCGCGGATGATGGCAACGCGGAGAACGCCGCGGATGATGGCAACGCGGAGAACGCCGCGGACGATGGCACCGCTGCGGCATCATCGGATACACCCGCATTTGTGCGGCATGAATGGCGTTACTCCAACGCGCTGATTGCACGGCTCAACCCACTGGGTCTCACCAATCAGGCGCAGATCGGTTGGCGTATGAACCTGTACGACAACCCACAGAGCGATCTCACGAAGGGTAGTTATTTCGCCGCCATGTTCGCCCCCAGTTTCAGTCCTGCGTGGGTTCGTCCGGGTGCCCTTCTGGAGTTTCAGCCTGCCGCGATATTCAAGACATCCGTCATGTACGAATATGGTTACCATTTCGGCACCTTCGACACGGTACAGTCGTTTGAATCGCCGACGGAAGAGTACTCGGACGCAAGGCAGGATGAGCGCAGCGCTGAAAACTCGTACTCAACAACGGGCCACACCATTACACTGTCCAACCTGTTGCAGGTAAAAGTCTGGAATATTGCGCTCCGCACCAACTACCGAGCCGTCTGGCAGCAGATGGATCTACGCAATAATGACACCGTATTTTACGACATTGTGTATGACGTTCTGGCCCCCGGAAACGGCTGGCTGCACACCACCGATACCGACCTTCTTTACGTAAGCGGCGGGCCGATCACGGTTGGGCTTCGCCACACCTGGGTTGCCGTCCAGTATCAGGAAAATGACTTCCTGAACGGAGAAAGCACCGATACCGAAAATACGCCGCTGCACCGACTCGGGCCGCTGTTCGCCTACCGCTTCAACAATCGAACCATGAGCCGATTCAATCAGCCTTCGGTTTTTGTGCTGGCCAACTGGTGGTTACAGCACCGCTATCGTACGGGTCAGGAAATATCGCAGGCCTTGCCCTACGTCGTCGTCGGGTTCGCATTCAACGGTAATCCGGGGCGAATCAGTCAGTAATTCCCTTTCCGACCGTTGATCTCGTCGGCACATGATTCCAGCACCACCTGATTCAACGCCGAGGTGGGGGGTCTGGCGCAGAGTCCAGGCCTTCAGAAAGTAGCGCGATCAGGCCTGACGCCGAGCCCGCCTCGAGTTCATGGAGCAGAAACTCCACTTCATCTACCTGATCCGAAAGGCGGGTATCAGTACCCGTTCGTGCCAGCTTGAAAGCGGCGGCATGTAACAGGTCGGCTCCCAAATCCGGCTGATACGCCATAATCGCGCGTTTGGCCGAGTCGATCAGCAGCTCCACAAAATGAGTATCATCGACTCGCTCCTGCTGGTCGCGTTCCAGCACAGCCCGAAGACTTTGTGTCGCCTTATCCCATTTGTTTTCCACTGCATCCAGATGAGCAAGCGCCAGTTTTGAAATGGTCTCGCCACCACGGTCACCCAGGCTACGAAACCCCTCAAGCGCATCTTTGTACAACTGACGAGCCACATCGAAACGGCCCAGAGCCTCATGCGCTCGACCCAGGGCAGCCGTAATCGTCCATACCCCGAAACGATCGCCAATCGATTGTAGAACCTCGTTGGCATCGTTTAGAAGAGGCAAAGCCTGTTCGGGTTGACCCTGAGTGAGCGCCAGCTCAGCCAGCGTCTGACGACAGCGTGCCGCATGAACCCGCTCGTGCAGCTGTTCCAGCTGTTCCAGTGCCTGTCGCGTATAATTATCTGCCTCTTCCGGTAATCCGGTTCTCTCGGCTACCTGACCCATGGCCTGAAGCGCCAGCGCCTCGCCTTTCAGGTCACCCAGACTGGCGAAATTCGCCCTGCACTGACGCAAAAGATTCTCGGCATCCTGCATTCGACCATCGGCTATCTCTAGCCGTGAATGCTCCAGCCTGGCGTGTGCAAGCCCTTCCGTTTGACCCAGCGCACGATAACTGGTCTCCGTACGAGCAAATAATTCTCGTCCTGTACGTAGATCCCCGCGACGAAACGCGACACGCGCCAGAATATACAACGCGTCGCCGAGCGATTCTGGTCGAATATTCATCAGAGTCGTCGCCTGCTCGGATGCGTCGTCCAACTGCCCCAGGTGAAGTGCCGTCTCGGCGCTGCCACGCATCGCCCGAATAAAGGCGTCGCGATGCACGCCCTCCGAACCCCAGACCTGCTTACACAGCGAGAGCACCGACGCGAAACTCTGCACAGCGCTCTTGTGGTGAAACAGCTCGGACGCCCGCGTGGCGCTCAGCAGATACCAGCGAATGGCGTCCGTCAGCTCTCCGGCGCGCTCCAGGTGTTCAGCCAGAACACGTGTATCGGCCACCGTGCTCGTCATTTGCAAACCGATGCGCGCGCGAGCCACATGACGATTCAGGGCGGCAATACGCCCTGCCATCGCTGCCTGCTCTAACAGGGCCTCACGCTGCCAGTCCGTTTCGAACGCATAGCGACCCAGCTCAGGCTCACGCAACACACCGGTCAGAATTCCCGCCGTTAATGCCCGATCCAGAGCGCGAACGTCATCGGGTACGCCCGCTTCACGCACCGCCTCGGCAGCGAGCACCACGGGCACGGTCTGACCCGCGACAGCCAGAAGCTCCCAGATCAACGACGTCTCGGCCAGATCTCCCCCAGAAGACGCTGCTTCCGTGAGTCGTTTCTGAAGTACCGGACCCAGCGCCTGTGGCAGCATAGCGCTCGGATCACTCTCCATCAACGAGCCGTCCTCCGCGCTCGCATCCATGATGTAGCGCATCAACTCCAGCGCCAGCTGCGGATTACCCTGTGCACGGCGAACCAGCTCTGCGGTTGGAACTGACAGGATCGTCAGGTGGGCCGACAGCATTTGACCGATCTCTTCGTCCGAGAGCGGTTCAAGTTTCACGAGGGTACCGAAGGAGGAGATGTCGTTGAGTAGGCGTGTCCAGGCAAATCGGGCGTCGGGAGAGGCATGTGCCAGAAGCTGCGGTCGGCCCGTGACGACGATACAGCCCGGAAAACGTCCTGTTCGTGAACTGAGTAACCAATGGATAAAGCGCAGCACCGTGCCATCATCATGATGCACATCTTCAAATCGAAGCAGAACGGGGCGATCCTGAGACGCCCTGCGCAACACGCGTTCCATCAGCGCAAAGCGCGCAGACTCCTGTTGCAACAGCCCAGAGGGGTTTTCCTGCGGACCCAGCAGCTGAAGCAGGGCAGTTTCCTCCCAGGCGTCCGATACAGACTGGCGCTGCAGAATATCACCAATGCGCTTCTCGCACTCGACTTCAGTCAGGCCGGTAAGCCTCAAGCCACGACGGAAGGCCATTCGAAGCGGCGACAGGGCGTCCGCGGCATCACGCTCCACGCGCGCGCCCCATACCTGCATGGTCCCCGATTCATCAATGGTTTCAGATAGCTGTGAGACCAGCCGCGTCTTTCCGGTACCTGCTTCGCCGATCACCCAGATCAGTCGCATCGAAGATGATGAGAGGGCCGCGGCAGCCATCGTGGCCATGCGACGCAGCTCTTTTTCGCGGCCTGTAAATGGTGGATCGCGCAGCCCGAGCAAACCCAGCGGATGAGGTTCCACAACACTCGTCGACGAACCGGGATGTCCCTTCTGCGAACGGGGTGTTGAGGACTGCGTCCGGTCGGCCAGAGCATCATGGCGCGCAGCGCCTCTCACGCCTGCTGCCGGGTCCCCGACAATGGCACATTTTTCAAGAGCACGTCTGGCATCAGCAGCAAACAGGTAACGGGTATGCGGTAACTTTGCCAGCAGGCGTTCAATCACCTGTTCAATGCCACCGAGCACCTGATATCCCGGTCGCGCAACGACGGGAGGAATGGGGGCGTTCACATGCGCGATGACGGTCGCTTCGGCGCTTCCCTTCGAGAATGGGAGCCTGCCGCAGACCGCCTCGAACAGCATCACACCCACGGCGTACAGGTCCGAGGCCGGCGATACATCAGCCGGGTTCAGAATCTGTTCAGGGCTCATATACTCGGGCGTACCCACAAAGCTTGCCGCACTCGGCTCGCCGGGTGTGTCGTCGCGGAAGTGTGCGACACCAAAGTCCATCACTTTGGGAATGGGGGTGCCGTCGTCCTGATAGTGCAGCAGTACGTTTTCGGGTTTAAGGTCACGATGGACGATGCCTTTGGCGTGGGCGTGGGCCAACGCCCGTAGAATACCCACCATCGTGCTGTGAAGTATCGAACCATCCGGCGGGTTGAGGCGCCACGGAACCATGGACCCACCGCCCACGTACTCCATCACCATGTACGTTTCGCCCTGGTCGACTCCGAAGTCGAGCAGACGCGCGATATTGGGATGAACCAGCTGAGCGATGGCGCGCGCTTCGCGGGCAAAGCGTTTACGAACCTCGGGTTCGTCCAGAAGGTCGCGACGTATGACCTTGATCGCCACATTGTCGCCGCGGGAATTCAGCGCACGGTACACCAGACCCATGCCGCCCTTCCCCACGACTTCAAGGAGCAGGTAGGGGCCGAGAGTTCTTGGCAGCTCGGGCTCGTCAACCATCACTGTTGGGGAGCTCATGGACTGTACCCATCGACGAAGCGCAAGTCAGGGCGAAGATACAACGTAAGGAAAAATCTCTGCCGCCGGCAAGCGTCTCAGCTCTGGCGTCGTCGCCAGAGCCTGTTCCAGATACCAACGCGACCGCGCGGGCACGAGAACCAGGGTCCTCCCCGACGGATCGGCTTCGCGAATTCGCTCGAGCGCGCGTTCGGTCATGCGATCCAGCACGCGCAGCTGTCCCCCTGCGCCCATGGCCTCTTCTGCGTAATACGACAACCACCGATCCACCTCCTCGGACAACGAGGCATACAGGTCGCTCTGCAGCCAGCCCGGGCTCTCGTATCCACCCGCTGCCTGCAGCTCGGCCATCATCAGGGAAGCCTGTGCGCGAAAGTAGGAACGCGCAGACGGCTCACCGCCCGTCGCGTCTATCCAGGCTCGCAGGTCAGACGACTCGGATGACGTCATCAACTCGAAGGAAAGAACCGTAACTTCAGGCACTTCCCGTAACCACGGCAGCACACCATCCCAGAACCAGCAGTCGTTGACATGATTCGATATGCGTAGCGTCTGGGTGCAAATCGGGTCCGGACACGCCCGGGCCTGCTCCACGAGCGCAGCCGATATCGGCAACACGACGGCATCCGGATCGGCCCGTCGCAGGCCCTCCGCCAGAACAGACGGGGCAAAGGATGTGCTCTCGCAGTGTTCGTCGCCGAGTATTCCAACAAGCATCACGCCGGCTGGTCTGGGCGTCACTACCGCCGCCTGCCCCTCCTCGGCCGCGCGGGAACCACCACAGGCGTGCAAAATCAGCGTAACAGCCACACAAAAAACCAACGAGAACCGCGACATGACGACTCCGCAACAAGACTCGCCTACAGTGACCCCGTTCGGGCTGAAGGGCAAGACCCCCGCCCCCGCCTCACGGCCAGCACGCGTTCCGGCCGCCCGCCTCACCGGGCGCGTAAGTCCGAACGGTGGTGCAAAAACGCCAACACCCCGTCTGCGAGTAACAGACGGGGTGTTGTATC
>JAGWVZ010000862.1 GCA_018970625.1 Myxococcales bacterium
CAGTGGCGCCGGGGTGGCGGCGCGATCCGTGCCCCGGGGCACCCCGCACGCTCGCCAGGGCTACGCCAATGCCACCGCCCGCCCTCGCCACACCCGCCACACCGCCTACCCCTGGGGCACCCGCCACGAAGCCCCCGCCTCCCTGGCGGCGCCCTTGGAGCATTCGCCGCCAACGCAGCCTGGTGGGCGCCGCCTAAGCCCGAAACGTGACGTCACACCCTGTTCGTACACGCGGTGCTTGCATGCTCTGATCACCTCTGCTATACTCGGCGCACGGTCCAGTAGCTCAATGGATAGAGCATCAGTCTTCGGAACTGAGGGTTGGGGGTTCGAGTCCCTCCTGGACCGCCACATCGTTCTTCGCCGCACAACGCCTCAGCAGGGAACCAACGCAGCAGCAGCGGCGTCAGTCAGGTAATGAACCGATCGCATGCAGCCCGAAAGCGCCAGCGCCCGTCACAGGCTGCCGTGCCAGCGCGATTGATGTAGCGGTTCAGTCGAGATGTGGGAGGAGACGACGATGGCTGAAGAGTTCCGTGCCGACTACGAGCAGCTTGAGAAGATCGCCAACCAGTTCGCCAACCTCGGCGAGCGCGCGACCCGTACCCTGCAGCAGATGCGCCAGCAATACGACGAACTCATCAACGACGGCAACTGGATCGGTCGTGGATCCGCTGCGTTCAGCAGCGAGATGGAAGGCGAAATCTTCCCCGCGCTGGAACGCCTGATCGATGCGCTTGGCCAGGCGCAAGGTGCGACCGCCCGCATCGTCAGCATGGCCCAGGACGCCGAGGAAAACGCTTGCGCCCGCTTCGACCGTCGCTGATCGCAACAGGAGGCATTCCGATGTCTGATGAGATTCGCCTGGTCTACCCGGTCGCCGAAGACATGATCCGCGTGTTCAACGGCAATGTCGAGGAGCTGCAGGACATCAACCAGGGTCTGCAGGAGATCGCCAACCAGCTCGAGGACGGCGCGCTGCTCGGTGAGGGTGGTGCCTTGTTCGTCGAACTGCTGCGCGGCAGCTTCAGCCCATCGCTGACGCGCTACATCACGAAGATCGAAGAGATGGCCACGGATGTGCAGGGGGCCATCAGCGACATGCAGCAGTCGGACCAGACGTCGCGATCGCAGTTTGGTCGCTGAGCGACGGAGCGAGAGGAGCAAGCATCATGGTCAGTCGAGCGCTCAAGAAGGTGCTGGTACGCGTCGCCAAGGCAGTGCTGGGCCAGGTGATGTCGCAGTTGATGGCGCAATTCAATGTGATTCAGAATGCCGCGCTGGCGCCGATGCGCGCGATCATCGGCCAGGTCACCGGCGGCGTGTGGCGTGGCAACGGTGCCGATGCGTTCGTCGCCGAGGTGAGCAACCTGATGATCCCGGGGGTCGGCCGCGTGGGCGACGAGATCAAGACGGTGCACGACGATCTGGGCGTGGCACGCGACGTGATGGACAATGCCGACAACCAGATCCGCGGCGTGGTGTCGTCGCTGGAACGGTCCTTTGCTTTCTTCCGCTGAGCAGGAGGCGATGAGCGATGAACGACGAAGTGTACATGGACATTCCGGCGGTGACGCAGATCGCCGATACCTTTGGCACGATCGC
>JAGWVZ010000088.1 GCA_018970625.1 Myxococcales bacterium
TCGGATTTTGAGCATACCCAGATCACGCGAGTTGAGCAGCGGCCTCCAGACTTCGCCGGCGAATCTCCTGATGTGGTCGATCGTGAGGCGCAATCCAACCTGCAGGGTGCGACCCCTGAACCGGCCTCCCGCCAGCCGGAACCCGGCGAGATGGCCGATGATTCGGTGCTCCGGGGCGCGGCGCCTGCGAGAACCCGCAACCTTTTGACGGAGTTCCCGCTCGTCGTCGATGAATCACCGCAGTCGTCCGGGTCAGAATCGACAGGCGAGGTCGATGCGCCGGTCCTCTTGAACGCGAACATGACCCTCGTGCCACTTGCGCGGCAGCAAGCCATCGAGCGTCCCGGGCGTCGCACAATAACGGGTGAGGACCCTTTCTGGGAGAGTGGGCTGGCCGCGCTCGAACAATCAGACCTCGGCGCACCGATTTCGGGCTTCCCTGGCCTGGATTCACCGCCGACGGCGTCAGAAAGTGGTTCAACTGCGTCGCCACTTCCTTTCGCTGGTGCATCGTCAAATGACGCCAGCGCACAAGTCTGGACAGCGTCACAGATCGGTCTCGAATCGCTGAATCCCGCACCGGATGACTTGCAGCCTGCTTCACCTGAATCCACGTTGGCCGCGGATACCTCTGCCGTGCAGTCTCCTGCCGATGCGCTCGACGTCCAACCGCAGGTCACCGCGCAAGCGCGCAGGCGTCGCGCTTTCGCCGACACGATGGACTCCTACGAGCCTTCATCGTCATCGCCTCGAACCGCATCTCTTTCGCCGCTCTACTCTGGCCAGACCGAGCCGCTGATCAATCCCGAGACACAGGCTGCAGCGGCCACATTCGTAGCCGAAGGAGGCCGACTCGACGAGCGCGTGGACCCCGTGTCTCCCACTCAGCCGCTGGACACGACGGCCGTTCGCCCGCGCATTATTGACCCGGTGAATCACGCCAGTGTGCCGGCTCAGTCCGCCACGTTGCTGCAACCGCCTCCGCAGCAGACCTTGCACGCTCCAGCCCATGAACCGGCGCCTCCTGTCGACGTCAACCGCATGTCGAGAGCCTCGTTTCCGGGTGAGTCGCGTGACTCCAGCGCGTTGCAGACGCCCATGCATCTGATGGCCGCCGCCGAGCTCCCCGCAGCCGCCGGAGGACTTCCTGCCGGTGATCCACAGCTGCGTTCCCACGTGGCTCGATTGCCCGACGTACAGGTCATGGAGCTGCTGAACAGTGGTGTGCCAGCCTATCGCGAGGTCGCCTTCGCGGTGCTGGTAGAACGCGGCGCGTCGGCGCAGGCGGCGCTGCTCGCATCATTCCCGCGCCCGCTCATCGGTCCACGCCGCGAGCTGGTCGCTTCTGGGCAGGCGCTCGAAGAACATGGACCTGTCATCTGGCTACTCACGCAACAGCTGCGCGACGTCGTCGAGCCGCTGCGCCAGTTCCTGACCCACCCTGACGCCGACCATCGCTACTATGCCACGGTCCTTCTGTTCCGGGCCAACGATCAGACCAGCCTCGGCCGGGTAGCCGAGCTGCTCTATGACGCTGACGAACAGGTTCGCGCCGCCGCGATGCGTTACGTCGAGACGTGGCGACTGAACAGCGCCGTCGAGTCCGTGCTCGCTGTCGTTCGCCGCCACTTCGGCAATGGCGACCCGCGAAATGTGGCCATTTCCGTAGTGGCCTCAGCCGAGCTGCGCGATGTGACCGCGGTTCCCACGCTGATTGAATTCCTTGACCATGCCTCTGACCATGTGCGTCGCCGTGCACAGACGTCGCTGGTGCGACTTACGTTTCAGGAGCTGGGGAGTGACCGCAGGGCCTGGGAGAAATGGTACAAAAAGGCGTCTGGCTCGGGCCGCGACCGCTGGCTGCTGGACGCCATGGTGGACCGCGATATTCGCGTCCGCGAAAATGCGGCACGAGAAATACGGTCGATTCCCAGACTGGTCGTAAATTATAATCCCGAATTTGACCTGCGCGGTCAGCAAACCGCACAGCGGACTGTCGAACACTTCCTGAGTCTGCGTCGCGGACATTTCTGAGTCGGGTCAGAATCCGGAAATGTGCGGCGTTGCAGGGGAATCCTCAATAGCACAAGACGTTCAGGGCGGCGGTTTATCTGCTTACATCTTTTACGCGAAGATGAGCCTGTTACCGCACCGTATCGCCGTCCAGACCGCCGTCGACAATTAAATACCCATCACGAATCACAATCGGTCGGTCCAGCACGACCTGTAACGCGAACGTCGACAGGTTCGGTGCAAGGTCGCCCAGCGCTTCGGTTCCAAGCCTGGGCAATTCAATGGCCAGATTGTCAATCAGACCTGCTGAAATCTCCGGCCAGACCGCTGCCAGAATCAGGTCGCGCAAGTCGTTGGGGTCCTCGAAAATGGGGGCGTCGCCGCCCACTGAAATCTGCCAGAAATCCAGCGTCGGCTCGGGCTGTATCTGCACAATAATGCGATTGTCTTCGACCAGCAGATTCGCGCCCGTGGTCAAATACGCGCCCAGCACATCCTCTGATTCCCCCTTGCCAAGCGTTAGTTCAAGCTGCCCCACCGTGATCAGAATGGCGTAGTCCGACTCGCCGGCGCGAGCAGGGCGGATTATCGGAGGCAGTTGTCCGGAGACCTCCACGCGATCGACCAGAAAAGCCAGACCTTCGGGAAGCACCGAGGTCACGTCCAGCTCCAGCAGTCCGGCATTCCAGATGCTGTGCAAAAGCCCATTCAGCACCGGTAGACGAAGCGCGATCTGCACGCGGGACGTCTGAAAGAGGGAAGGCGCTTCGGTGAGCGCCGCGTTCAGTGCAATGCCGCGACTTTCCGGGTGCACAGGGGGCTGGTCAACCCCCAGCGAGACCCCCAGAGATGCCGTCAAATCCGTGCGACGACTGGGGGTCAGCGTCTCCAGATTCGCTCCCAGGCTCAGCGTAATCGGTGCGCCAAACCCCAGATCCAACGGGAACGTCTGGTTGCCCAACAAATCGTCGATTGACCCGACCGCATCGCCAAGGACAGCGGGAAGCTCGTCCAGAAATTGCTCATTTACCAGGTCCAGCGCGACATTCTCGATGGCGCTGAACAGCGAGGTCTCGGCCAGCGCGACAATGGCATTCGCCTGCGGACTGGCAAAATATCCGGTGATCGATTCCACAGCCAGATCGACCAGCTCTACCGCCACATCGATATCCTCGTCGATTCGCTGACGCAGGCGCATGCGCACATAGCCCGAGAGGCTGACGCCCACGCCGCCATTCAGGTCCAGCACCGTGTCGCCGAGTCGCGCTGAACCCTGCGTGCGCAGAAACAGCTCTGGAATGGCTACGAACACCTCCACGCCGCGCGTGGTCACGATGATGTCGATGCGGGGTGTCCCCGGATCCACTTCGGTGGCCCGAAGGAAGAGCTGCGTTGTATCGACCAGCGGATCAGGCAGCTGCGCCGTGAGCTCGAGCTCTCGAAACAGAAGCTCCAGAATCCCTGCAAGGTCGGTCGTCTCGTACGAAATCACATCGGCGTCAGGGACGGTCGCCAGATTGGCATCCAGAAATCCCTGATTCAACTGCAGCGTCACCGCATTTCTGAAATTCGTCGCGATGGGCTGGTCAGCGCCCACCGGGGTCACATAATCCAGATATTCCTGCGCAACCAGAACATCGACGGCCTGTCGGGTTTCATCGGTGCGCAGCACATCGGTGGCGATCACCTCAATATGGTTAATGCCATAGGCTGCCTCGATTTCGGTCGCAAAGGTGCCGTCGGGCTGCAATGTCACAGGCTGTCCATTTACAAAGACACGTATTTCGCCATGTGTATCGGAAGCCCGACCTGTTACCTCAATCCCCGAAAACACCTCGCTCGCCAGAAACTCTGTACCCGGCTCCGGCGTGATAACTTCCAGTGTGGGAGCGCCCGCGTCCACCACCAGCGTGCGGCTCGAACACAGGGGTTCGGTCAGCCGAACATCGTTGGCGCAGCCCTCCAGAACCAGCGAACCCTCGTCCAGAAATTTCAGCCGACCATCGTCCTGAATCTCAGCGGCGGCCTCGGGGTTTACCGTGAACGTTCCTTCTACAGGCCCAATCTCGACTCCCTCTTCGCTCCATGCGCGAAGTGTGGGCGTAATCAGGAAATTGACCGGAAACACGCTCCGCGCCGGTGCGATTTCCACCGCTACGTAAGCAGGGACGGGTGCCTCGGCGTCCGTCTCGGTGTTGCCGGTATCGCCGGTGTCGGCGACGGCATCTTCGTCGGCACCCGCATCTCCGGCATCACCTGCATCCGGCGCACCGGTATCTGGTCCGGTGTCTATGGCATCGGGATCTGGAGTAGCGCCACTGCTCCCGGCGTCATCACCGCAGGCCGATGTCAGGGCGCAAATGCCGGAAATCAGCAACGCCCTGCGAAGCCAGACTGCGTTACCCATGAGGATATCGTTGGTTTTCATGTTGGTATGCAGGTGCAGAGGTCAGCGATTTCCGAAGTTGCCTTCGGCCACAAAATGCGTCGCATTGGTAAACAGACGGGGCGCTACCAGACCCAGACGGGTGCCTGGCGCAAATCCAAACTCGGCCAGCGAATCAGGCAGGGCGAAATCCGGGATTGGCAGCGCCGGAAGCGCGGAGTTTACACTTTCGTCCACCAGGTACCCGAGCAGCTCCGTCAGGAAGCTCTCGAGCTCGTCGAGCTGCGTCGGCGTCAAGGCACGATTCTCAGGCGAGAAATACAGCTCTTCCACCACGATATCGCGGAACTGAATGACGTTCTCGTCCAGCAGATCAAAGCCGGTGGTTGCAACGCCGCCGAGCTCAACGTCGAGCGGCTGGTCGATGATACCGGGAATGACCACGACTGCCTGAATGGCGCCGATGTGAACGCTGACGGAGTTTTCATCGGAGCCGGCGACAACAGGTGGCAAGTTGGTGCGAATTGCGGCGATGGAGCCCGCTGGCACATCGCCAATGGCCGAGCCGTCGATGCTCGCGTCCAGAAGCCCCGAACGCCACAGGGCATGTAGCGCCTGATTGAAGACGCCAATCGAAATGCCAGCCGCCACCACGCGTGAACCACTACCGATGAAGCGAACCGGGCCCGGCGGAACGGGCGCGCCAAGGGTCAGGCCGGCACGTTCGGCGTTATTGGTCAGGCGAGTCGAGATGCCAAACAGGGCGCGCGTCGAGGTAAAGTCAATGGACCCGAACTGAATACCAAACCCGATATTGCTCACCCCTTCGCCATCCAGGTGATTCACTGAGAAGGTCTGGCCAACCGAATCCAGGTTCAGGCCGCCCACGACGCCGTCGAGAATCTCATTGAATGAATCACGCACGTAATCGCGAACGGTGTCGCGAATCAGGTTGCGAATGGTGCCTTGAAACAGATCCACAATAATATTGACGATAAATCCTGTCAGACCGCTGAAGTCGGTGTCCACACGGCCTACCGACACATCGTTCACACTTCGCAGCGTAATGCGCGGACGACCGCCGGAGAGCCCGGCGTTGAAGGTGAGGTCGACACCCAGTGACTCAAAGGTGACCCATCCCTGCGTGCTGAACGTGCCGCCAATACGCAGACGGAACCGAAGGCCGCGCACGTTGCCGACGGCTCGCATGCCACCGTCGACCAGCTGCAACGTGGTGTCGTTCGGACCATTCAGCGCAGTATCCTGATGATTGACGCTCACACTCAGGGCGCAGAAACACCCGAAAATGCATACCCGCTGCACGCACTCGTCATAAAGCGGATTGGCGGCCTGCAGGGTCGAGTGAAGGGTATTGCGTACGCCCGAGCTGTTGAGCGCGGTGTGCAGCAGGTCGTTGATGCTGTCCAGGCCATCAAAGCGGTCAAAGTCATCCAGCGCATTCTGGAACAGGGTCAGCGTGACCGAGTCGGTCAGAAATCCACCTTCTGAAACAAACTGGTCGGCGACAAGGAAGGCACACGTGCGACGCGATGGGTTACCGTCGGTGTCGGTAGCGGCGACCTGCACGAAGTTAATGCCGAAGCGTGTTGGAATGGTGGCCACAAAGGAGCCGTCGGCGCTTAGTGTGGCGGGTACGTCGTTCACAACGACCGTGTCGGCGCCGAAGACATCGTTGACCCGGCCGCGGAACTCCATGTTGGAGCCGGGCGTCACCGAGAGAAAAGCGCCATCGCTGGGGCGGTCGCAGACAATCGCGGGCCCCTCGCTGTTCACGGTCACGTTGCGGGATGCCACGATGGGGCTCCCCGACAGCGTCGGCAGACCCACAATCAGGTTCAGCTGAAAAATGCCCTCGGTATCAAACCGGAACCGGCCCTCACCGAACGATGGCACGGTCGGCAGGGAGCTGAACGTCACCAGCGCGTCGGGGATGAGGTTCCCAAACTCGTCGCTCACGCTGTATTGAAGCTCGACCGTGTCGCCCACGCCATACACCCGGCGCTCGGGTACCACGCCCACCGACGCCGCAGCCGGAAGGCCGGGAACGACCTCCAGCGTGGCCGGGATGATCTCGGCCGCACCGTCCGTATCGCAACGCACGTCATAAACGCCGGCGCGTTCGACGATCACGTACTCACGGTCCACTTCGACACCCGAGCCACCCGGGTCGGTGCCGACGGTGAACTCCACGTCCGGAATCTCATTTCCCAGGATATCGAACGCGGTGCAGAAGACCTGCACAAACTCACCCGCTTCGATCGCGTCCTGGTCCAGCGTCGCGATCATCGTGTAGGGAAGGCCCGGCAACACTTCGAGCTGCGCCGGCGAATCGTCGACCAGCCCAAGCGTCGGCAGCGAACAGGCCACCTGCAACGTACCGGTTCGCAACGGGCGAAGCTCCGTTCCACCGGCTGCGATCTCTGCCGATGCTGCCGGGGCTGCAATCACGGTGCGCCGTGTATCGGGCGGGAGCGAGATCGCCTCCCCGTTTTCGTCGATCGCCTGACAGTTCACGACCACGGTCGAGCCGGCCGTCGTAGAGGTCGTGGACAACAACGTATCGACCGCAAAAGGTGCCGGCGGAAACTCTGGCCCCGTGTCACCCGAGCCGTCTGCAGCGTCCAGATCGACGGCGTCCGATGCGTCTGTCTCAGCGTCCGGCGTGCTATCGGGCGCGGCGTCCGAAGCCGCATCGCCCTGAACATCCGGTACCGGGACTTCGTTCGCATCAGCTACACCAGCGTCTGCACCCGTGCGCGCACTGCCTGTATCCTCGCTGCCGCAGGCAGAGAGCGTCGTACACAATACGACGAACAGGCAGAGCAACGCCTTCAGGCGTAGCGAGATCCGTGCCGCGCGCGGCTCAGCATCAAAGGAGTTTTCCATGGGGCAGCTCATCGGGAGGAAGCGTTCGTTGCGGCACGCTAGTCGCTCAACTTCCAACAGGCAATCAGAGTTAGACTCGCCTGTCTGCCAGAATTACCCACAGGTGACTGTAATTCCGATTGCCCGTCTCCGGGTGCTACAGGAACCAGACACGTCCCCTGCTCGGAAGCTGAATAGACCCATGGGTCCACGATGAACCAGCCCTCGATGCAAACCGTTCGAGCGCCCGGTGGTCACGTTTGTGTGCTTACGGTCACAATTCGCACCGGTGGGTTGCCGCTCACTTCTTTACCTTAAACCCCTCGGCAACCAGAAATGTGAACACCGTTTCAACATGATCGCCCTGCACTTCAATCACGCCGTCGCGGGTGGTGCCCCCCGCCCCACAGCGCGTGCGCAGCTTCTTGCCGAGCGCCTCGAGCTCGATGGCGTTTAGTGGCAGGTCGGTCACCATGGTCACCGTTTTGCCGCCGCGCCCCTTGTTGTCGCGTTTCACCCGGGCTGTTCCGGCGCCCTGCGGGACAGCCAGTTTTTTCAGGGCGGAGCAGATACAGGCGGTCACGGCCTTGCCGCAGTCCGGGCATAACCGACCTGTTTCCGAAGAAAACACCACACGGGGTGCATCATCACGCGAAGAGCTGGAGCGGGTGGCCATGACTGGACTCCGACCTGAGGGCAAAGGTTGGGCGAAGGTTATGGCGCGGGGCACGGGCGAAAGGCAACTGAAACAGTCGCCAGATGTGTGTGGCACCTCTTGACAACCCGGGTGCCTCGCACAATGCACTTCGCACAGGCTCACAGGGAGTGGGCCGTACCACAACGTACCTCAAGGAGAGGTGTATCATGAGTCGTTTGCGACTTGGTATTGTGATTGGGCGATTTCAACCGGTGCATCATGGGCATATGCTCGATGTCCTCACACCTGCGTATCGGGAGAGCGATCACCTGCTGATTCTGCTGGGTTCGGCCAATCGGGCGCCCAGTCCTCGCAACCCCTTTGATCCTGCGACACGCTACCGTCTGATTCAGGAGGCGTTGGTGGATGCCGGGTATCCCGAGGCCGTCACGTCATCGCCGAGCAAGGTGCAATTTCGGGAGCTGGACGACTTCAGTTACAGCGACTCGCTCTGGGTGGCTCAGGTTCAGCGGCTGGTCACGGAATATCAGGATGCCTTGCGCATCGCGTATCAGCGCGATGTGGATGTGGTGATCTACGCGACCGACAAGGACTCCAGCACCTATTATATTCGCATGTTTCCTCAGTGGGGGCTTCGACTTGGCGAGCCGAATCGTGTCGATCATTACAGCGCGTCTGTGGTGCGGAACTCGCTCTTTTCGGGAACTTCTGCATGGGAAACGCTGGTGCCCGACCGTGTTGCTGCCTTTCTTCGGGAGTGGATCGAGTCGCCCGAAGGCCAGTGGAACCGGAAAGAACACGAGTTCTATGAGAAATATCGGCAGCCCTACGACGACTTTCGCAAGCAGGTTGGGCACGGATATATCGCCAACACCTGCGATGCGGTCGTCTGGCATAAGGGCCGAATTCTGCTGGTGAAACGAGCGTTTCACCCTGGCAAGGGGCTCTGGGCGCTTCCCGGCGGATACCTGAACGAGAACGAATTACCGCTTGACGGCGCCATGCGCGAATGTCGCGAAGAGACGCGGTTTCGATTGCGACCCTCATGGTGTTTCGCTGAACGTGTGTATGCGAATCCCGGGCGCTCCCTCAAGGGGCGAACCATTACGCATGGATTTGGTTTTCGGGTGCCCGACGTCGTGGACCTTGAGGAGGGCTCAGCCGAGCTGACCGCCGCCCTGCAAGCCATCCGTGGCGATAGTGACGCTTCGGGCGCTGCGTGGGTTCCTATTCATGACATTGTGTCACGCCCCGAGTTTCGGCGAGGCATGTTTGAGGACCACTGGGACATCGTGAACGATATGCTCAAGTCCCTGTAAGGGCCGCGGAACGGAAGTTCGCGGAAACCCGTTGCACGAATGGCGCGTCTGAATACACAACGGTGTGTGTCGTCCATGTGTTTGCTTCGCTCAAGGAGAGCGATTTAACCCATACCACTCCCACGGAGGGAGTAGACATGAAAGCACGTATTTTTTCGCCGGCGATGGTCCCTGTTTCTGTTGCGACTGACTCCTACAAACAGACGCACTACGAGATGTACCCTGCCGCTCGGGTCATGAGCGCCTATGTGGAGGCTCGAACCCCCTTTGAAAAGGGCGATGATGAACGGGTTGTCTGCTACGGCCTGCAGTATTTCGTGGAACGCTGGCTGATGCAGCAGTGGACGGAAGCGGACGTCCAGGCTGCGGAGCAGTTTTATGCGACGTTCAACGCAGGCAATACCAACCACCCCTTTCCGCGCGATCTGTTTCTGAAATTTGTCCGCGAAAATCAGGGATGGTTTCCGGTACGCGTTCAGGGTCTGCGCGATGGAACCGTGTGTTATGTGCACACACCGCAGCTGGTCTTCACGACTACCGGGGAGTACGCACGCCTTGTCACGTGGCTCGAGACGGTGGGCTTGCAGACCATCTGGTACATGAGCACGGTGGCAACGCTGTCGCGACTGGTTGTGCAGTCCATTCAGGATGCCTTTGATGCATCGGTCGATGACAGCGCCCGGTGGAAGCTTCGCAGCCGATTTCATGACTTTGGATTTCGAGGCTGTACGTCTACCGAGCAGGCCGTCATGGGTGGTGCGGCACACTTGTTGAACTCGGACGGTACCGATACCTGCGCGGCAGCCTGGTATGCGCAATACTGG
>JAGWVZ010000089.1 GCA_018970625.1 Myxococcales bacterium
CGCCACAAGGGCGGCCGCTACGGGGCGGTGGAATTGAGAGGTGGTGGACGTTCCTGCGGTCGGACGCCACAAGGGCGGCCGCTACGGGGCGGTGGAATTGAGAGGTGGTGGACGTTCCTGCGGTCGGACGCCACAAGGGCGGCCGCTACGGGGCGGATTCGGGTTGGGACATCGCACAAAAATCGCGGGGGTGGTCGATTTTTGTGCGCCGAGCGTCGCGACCTGACGACATGCCCTCATCGTTCAAATTTACTCAGGAGACACGATGGGGACCGGATACCGAACACACGAGCTCGTTCGCTGGTGGCTGCAGGAGGTCGTACAGGTGCGCGACTACGTCCTGCGGCTACTGCTTCGCCTGCCTCGCTCGCACGCACTCTGGCGTGTGAGCTGGCAGGATACCCACCCGTCTTTTGACCTGCCTCGCCTCGAGGTCGATGGGTTGTTTGATGTGTGGATCAGCGCCTATGACTCCGCCATGGTCATCACCGAGATTCAGAACAGCCGCGACTCGCAGAAGGCGGTCACCTGGATGGCCTACCTGAGCGCCACCCAGCTGCGCTTTCGAAAGTCCACCGTGCTGGGCATACTGACCTTCACCGACACCATGGCGCACTGGTGCCGACAACAGGTCGTGCGCCCCGCAAAACAGCAGCTTGCCGTGCAGGTGCGCGTGCTGGGTCCACAGACGTGGCGACATCAGCCGTCTCACATGCCACCCGGTCCCGACGCCCTGAGTCGCCATGTCATGTGCTGGCTTTCAGGGCAGCGGATAGCCGAGTTCAAACGGACACTTACACAACTCATCAACTTTGCACTGGGGCTGGACTCACCCACGTGGCGCTGGTACATTGCGACCCTGTGTCGCATCGCAGAGCTGCATGCCCCACACCTGAAGGAGCACATCATGAACCAGGTTCAGCGCAAACACCCCTTTATGCCCATCTTTGACCACGAGTGGGAGGCGGTCGAGCGGGGGCGTGTTGAAGGGCGCGATGAAGGGCGCGTTGAAGGGCGCGATGAAGGGCGTGTTGAAGGGCGCGTTGAGGCATTGCGATGGGTATTGCAGGAGCTGATCGGCGCGCAGGAGGTCGCCCGTCTATTGGCGACCACGCCCAACGCCAATCACGAACGGGTGCTTTACGACGCGATTCAGGCGCGCATGAGCCCTGCCAGGTAATCCAGCAGGGTCGGCCGCCACGAGGGCGGACGGTATGGGTGTTTGATTTGCGGTGGTGTGGGTTTGGGGGTCGGGCGTAATCCGGATGTCGGCCGCCACGAGGGCGGCCGCTACTAGATCTTGGGGTTTCGGCAGGTGCCGATCTCCATGATCAGGTACAGCAGCACCCGTTCCTGTGGTACCAGTCCAATGTGGGCGCCGCCCGTTGTGTGGTAGGTGGAATAGACGACGCGGCCGCAGCCGGCGGGTTCGTAGCTCACGGTGAGGGGGCGCTTGGGCGTTGGGCGCAGGTCCTGGCCTCCGATGACCCACACGGTGGGGGTGTCAACGATGGGGACGCCGCCGCCGTCGGTGCCTACCTCGACGGCGGTAACGGCCTCAATGAAGTTCCAGTTGCCTGTGACTTCAAAGCTGAGCGCATTGTACGTAGAAACCGATGAACTGTTTGCCGTGGGCCCCTGCTGGCCATTCAGCCACGCCTGCATATACGGCTCCACGACCTCGGCGTTGGGTGTATCGTACGAGTCGCCGTCTGCGGTACCAAACTGTGATGTGTTCCAGGTGTTGGTGGCCGCATTGTAGGCCGAAGCAGGGGTGTCGATCTCTTCACCGAAATCAAAGATACCGCCAATCCCACTGCTTCCGAGCTGAATCTGGGCGGGAAATACGTTGTCGGCCCATTCGCCCGACCAGTCTGTGACATACAGGTTTCCACCAGCAGCTACGTAATTTCGCAAATTACGCAGTACAGCCTGGTCATTCAGTACCGAGGTATTCGAGGTGCCCGAGCAGGGAATAAAAATAATGTGATAATCATCGAGCCGAGCCGGGTCGCGCACCAGATCGCCAAGCGTGCCAACGGCGACACCGCCGTCACTGCCGCCGTTCGAATAGATATCAAGTACACCCGTGCCAGACTCGGGCACATAACGACCGCTGCTGTCGATGTCGCCCATGTTCATTTTCCCCAGAATATCTTCCAGGTGGTCCGAAGCGCCCACCGCCATGGCGATTCGCGGCGTCGTCAGCCCTTCAGACGGTGCGTTCCGCGACGGCAGCTGGGTTTGTTCGACCGGCAGCAGCGCGGGCGCGCCCTCGACGACATCGACCTGCACTTCGCGGCGGAACTGTCCCTTTTCGACGACCAGCCAGTATCGTCCCGGTACATAACCCTGCACCGTAAACTGTCCGCGCGAATCCGACAGCACCGCGCGCGCCGGCGGCGACTGGCACGCCGCACAATAGGCCTGCTGTGGAATCGGCGCCGGCGGCGTCAGCGACAAATAAACGAGCGCGCCCGAAACTGGAATTTCCTGCCCTGCTGGCACCTGACCCGGTGCATTTCCGGGGGCCCACACCGTGCCGGTAAAACCACCCGACGCGCCGGGCTCGGCCGTGTCGGGGCCCGCGCCTGTGTCGGTTGTGCCGGTGTCCACGGGCACGCCGGAGTCGACGGGCGAACCTGTATCGTCGCCAGTGTCGGGCGTTTCGTCGGCGCCGGAATCACCGCCGCCCTGCACATCGTCGTCTGCGTTACCGGTGTCGCGCTCTTCGTCGTCGCCGGCATCGGGGCGGGGCCGGTTGGGGCGTTCATCGACCTGCTCATTTTCACCGTCGTCTTCGGCCGAGCCAGCTGCGTTGCCACAGCCAGCCAGCTGCAGGCATGCCAGGAGGCTTATCAGCAGGGCGGCGGTGTGCGGGCGCGGCGCGCAGAAGGCAAAAGTGGCGAAACAACGCGGGTTGCGGTACATGGCGCGCTCTCGAAACAGGGCGATGTGGTGGCTACGAAGCGACCACAGAGTGACCGCTTTTTCATGGTTTCGCAACTCTCTGCTGCCCCACAGGCCGCCTCATGCTCGTGAAATTGCTCTGGGTGCCTGGCCTGATTGCTGCGCTGGTGGCCATGACCGTGTTTCGTGTGCGCCGCGTGAATGCCGCGCGGAGTCGGGTGATCGCGGCGCAGGCTGACGTTCGTTGAGCTAACGCGTGCGCGATTCCATGCGCTCGATGGCGAGGCGCCAGGCGTCGGGAATCGGCACCTTGGATTTGGTTTCGTAATCGTAGGGAACAATCACCGCTTGGCCTTTTGCGGCGACGGTTTTCAGGGCGGTGCTGTAAACAAGGTGTTCCATGGCGAAGCGGTCGCCCTGAAACTCGAGCAGTCGTGCGCCCACCAGCAGACGGTCGGGGAATGTAACCGGGGCTCGAAAACGGCAGGAAGTCGAGGCCATAATCGGGCCGATGCGCTGCTCAAGAACGTTGATAACGGTAAAATACGCGATGCGCGCGGTCTCGAAATAACGAAAATACCGGGTATTATTGACGTGGCCAAAGGCGTCCATGTCACCCCATGCGACGTCGATGGGGGTGACGCTGGGAAAAGAGGCCAGGCAATCGGGGAGCTGCGTCTCTGTCATGAAGGGCTCTGCTCAAGGGCGGACCACGCACGCTGCCAGGCGCGCGGGTGAATCAGGTAACTCAGGTGTGTAAATCCCTGCATTTCGATATTTTCGGCGCCGGGCACCCGGGCGCTGTCAGGTGGCATGAGCAACATGTCGGCTGGGCTCCACAAGGCCACCAGCCTGGGCCGGCCCTGTTCGCGTTGCCACGGTAGTTGTCGGGCCAGCCGGCGTACGACCTCGGAATCAGGGCGTAAATCCAGCACACGACTGGTGACCGCCAGGCGCGCCGCCTGCGTACCTTCATGGGGAGTGCCCAGCGTGACCAGCGTGCCAATGCGTGCTGCCGTTTCGGGGTGTTCCAGCGCCAGGCGCGAGATGAGCCCGCCCATACTGTGGGCCACGATATCAATCCGGGTGTCGGGTGGCAGCTCGTTGATGCGGATGACGTCGGCGACGGCCTGCGTCAGCTGGTCGGCCATCTCCTGCATGGTCTCGGCTGCTTCGAAGCTCATGGACCATGTGCGGGTGCGGCCCATAAAGCCAAACCAGGCGCGCATGGGTCCGAAATTACCGGGGTGCCCTGCCAGGCCGTGCACAAATAAAATGGGGCGAAATCCATCGTCGGGCAGCGGGGTGACCTGACGCCTCGCCGGGCTGACATGGGTCAGGCCTACCAGCGGCGCGTGCGCAAAGTGTCGGCGCAGGTCGGGGTCGATGGCCTGATACCCCTGCGCGACCTTTCCGGCCGCCCACGATGCGCCCCGAACCACGGCCCACCCGGCTGTCGCCGCGCCTCGGCCGACCGTGGTCAGCAGCTCGCGCCTCCTTGCAGCGGCCGCCTGATCGGCCGTGGCCGCCTCGTTTTCCGAGGCGCCTGCGTCGGCTTCAGCCGCGATATTCGCTGCCGTCGAAGCGGCGTCGTGTGGTGGCACGCGAACGGTGTCTGGCGGGTCTGGCGTGGACATGGCGCGGGCTCGGGGCAAGAGGCTCGGTTGGGCGAGTAGTGCGGCCGGGCAGGGTCGTCAACCGCAAGTGCGCCGGGGTGGCGCCGCCGTCAGACCCCATGGAGACCTCGGTGTGGTTGTTTGGTACGGTCGCGACGCAGGGCATTGTCGCGATTGAACGCGCCATGCTGCTCTCGACCGCCTCGATGACGCTCGGCATGTGGGCGAAAGACGAGCCGGCGGGTGTGAGCGAGCTGTGGAGCGCGTTGGCGGCGTAGCGACAGACCGCGCCGGACGACACTCACGCTGGACTGTCAGCCGCTGGACACTTGAACGATTGCGCGGTTACGATGGCGCTTGCCGTGCGAAGGATTTTGCAGGGCGGTGGTCGTGTGTGACTTTTGTGTGTTGAGGTGAACGATGGCGTTGATTCAGGCGCGTGTCGGGTGTTCGTTTCGGCTTTTGTGCGTTGTCTGGGCTGCCTCGTTTGCCAGTGCGTGCGGGGACTCACCGGCAGATGAGGCTGCGGCTGCGGGTGTGGGAGATGTCGCCGACGCTGATGTCGCCGCCGATTCCAGTGTCGATTCGGACGCCGGTGTGCAACCGGAGGATGATGCCGGGCAGGATATCGCCCTGCCGCCGTTGCCGCCTTCGGGGCCGGCGCCGGATTTTGTGCCGGTGGCGACTTTTGGCGCGCACAACGTCGAGGTGGTGGAGACGCGGCAGGTAATTCCGGCGGTGGATCTACCTGTGGAGAGCCCTGCGCAGACGTCGAATAATAACCTGGATGTGATTCGGCACGATGGGCGGGTGTATCTGGCGTGGCGTACGGCGCCGAACCATTTTGCGTCGCCCGATGCGCGCGTGCATGTATTGAGCTCGGCCGACGAACAGACGTGGGAGTGGGAAGCGAGTTTTGCCCGCGACAATGATTTGCGCGAGCCGCGTTTTCTGTCGTGGGATGGTAATTTGTGGCTTTATATGGCCGAGCTGGGTACGAATCGGCTGGCATTCGAGCCGAAGGGGATGCTGGTTTCGGCGTTGTCGTCGGGTTCGGGTGAGTGGTCGGAGCTGACGCGGGTGGGGCCCGAGGGATTTATTCCCTGGCGTACGGGTGAGCTGGGTGGTCGGCCGTATATGATTGGTTACACGGGTGGCGAGAATATTTATTTATTTAATCTGGAGCCGCTGGATATTCATTTGCTGACGACCACGGATGGTGTGACGTTTACGGGTTGGGACACGGACCTGCCGGTAGTGGAGCGTGGTGGTGGCAGCGAGACGGCGTTTGCGGTGGATGGGGACGACCGTTTGTGGGCGGTGGTGCGAAACGAATCGGGAGACGACTCGGGCTGGGGTTCGAAGCTGTGTTATACGCCGCCGGGCGACTATTCGGACTGGACGTGCGTGAGTGACCCGCGGAAATTCGATTCGCCGCTGGTGTTTTCGTACGAGGGTGAAATCTACCTTGTTGGCCGCCGCCACCTGACGCCCGACGGTCATTACGACCTGGGCTATCGTGACCAGACGCCCACCGAGCAGGTGATTCGATATCAGGCGGCGTATTCGCAGTCGCCCAAGCGCTGCGCCCTGTGGCGCGTGGACCGAACCGAGCGCCGCGTGCGCTTCATGCTGGACCTGCCCAGCAACGGCGACACCTGCTTCGCGTCCATGCTGCCCCTGCCCACTCCGGGCGAATTCGCGATCTACGACTACAGCTCCGACCCCAGCGGCCCCCTGCTGAACTGGAACGCCGGTCAGGAAGGCCCAACCAACATCTACCGCCACGTGCTTCGCTTCACACCAAACGACTGAGCAAGACAGCATCGTGACCGCCCCCCTTGTCGCCCGTGCGCCTTGGGTAAACCACCGTAGTGGCCGACCACCGTGTCGGCCATGTGCCTGATATCGCGCAAGAAAACCACCGTACTGGCCGCCCCCGTGCCGGCCACCCGCCTCGGGCAAACCACCGTGGTGGCCGACCACCGTGTTGGCCATGTGCTTGATCTAATGTAAGAAAGGCGACACATTGGCAGTCCCTGCGTCGACCGACCGTCTCCGCGGTGGTGAACTGGGCTGGCATGACAAGCGTTTCTGCGCTATGGCCCCGACCCGTTGACGCGGCTCCGTGACGTCATGGTTGTCGTACTCTTTTTGGCCCGTGTGCGGTCGCCACCGCGGATGTGAACATGGATCGAATTACCCGAATCACCATCGAGAATGTCAGGGCGGTGCAGTTTGCCCAGCTCGATTTTTCGTCGGGCCTGACGGTACTGATCGGTGAGAACGGAGCGGGTAAGAGCACGATTGTGGAGTGCCTTGAGCTCTTGCACAAGGCGGGACGGCCGGGTTTTCTGCAGCAGTTTTATGCGACGCATCGAGGGTTGCCGAGCTTACTCTTGAAGGGTGCGCACTCGATGGCGCTGGCGATTCGCTTTTCTTCTGAGGACGACGGCGGGGTTGAGACGGAATATCGGCTGGAGATTCTGCAACTGGCGAATAGTGCGGTTGCATTCACCGAAGAGTTGCTGGAGTGGGCTGCCGGTCATGAAAATGCAAAGGCGACCATGCTGAAACGAAACGTCAGTGGCGTCGAGGTTCTGCAGACACAAAAGGCGGAGCTGGTCATGGTGCGCGGATTTGGCATCCGTGGTGATGAGTTGGCGATTCACGGTTTTCAGACGGACCCACCGAACCGTGCTATTCCCCGGTTGCTTCGTGTGCTCGCCGGAATTGAAGTGCAGGTTCCTTTTGATACGCGCGCCTCGTGGGTCGCGCGTACTCATCAGAGGGTGGAGAGTCTTCGGGTGGCGAGCACGTTGTTTCCCGCCACAAGGGTACAGCTTTCGGGAGTAAATCTGGCCAACGCCTGGTCTGAGCTGCTGAACCGCGGTGAAGAGTCGCGCCGGCAAAGCCTGGAACTTGTTCGGCTTGGTCTTGGTGACCGTGTGGACAGCGTTGTGCAGCAGATTGATCCGGGAGGCGGTAACGTGCACTTGGGTGTGCTTTTTCGCGGTATGAGCGAGCCGGTGCTTGCGGGTGATTTGTCGGATGGACAGCTGTCGTGGCTGGCGTTTGTGGCCATGGTCGAATTGAATGCGGGGCGTTCAATGCTTGCTCTCGATGAACCAGAGCTCCACTTGCACCCGTACCTGTTGGCAGCGCTTATGGCTCTTTTGCAGCGAGTGAATGTTCCCACTTTGCTGTCGACACATTCGGATTCGCTTCTGTCTCTGGTTGATGACCCGGCCGACGCCGTTCGCGTATGCGAGCTGGATGACGAGAGTCGGGTTCAGATTCGGACGGTTGACCGTTTGCTGCTGGCGCAATGGCTGCAGCACTATGGCGACTTTGGCCGACTGCGCGAGGCAGGGTATTTGTCACGCGTGATGACGATGCGTGAGGGTGCGTGACATGAGGCCGCTCGTCACCATCCTGTATGAAGACAGTCGACTGAGCCCATCACGGTTCGCCCTTCATGAGCTGGTCATTCGCCTTGTAGCGGATCGAAGCCATGGTGAGTTCTGGAAGTTCACCAATCGCCTGGAATGCAATCCCCGAAACGGCGTGGACAATGTATTAAGCGACCTACGAAACGCGTCTCTCATTGCCGGGGAAGGGCGCCTCTTTGTGCTACTCGACCGGGATCGCATCATTAAACATCTGAATAATCGATCGCGAATGTCAGGTGGTCGAACGTTACCGCCGACCGCTACCGACGATCAGATTGTCGAGACGATTCGTCTGCTTTCAGACGCGCCTGAGCGTGTGCGCGCGTTCCTGCTTCACGAGAATGTGGAAGGCGTGGTGAAGAGTATCGCCGACTGCGCACCCAGCCGATGGCAAGATGACGTGAAGGACGCGCTTCGAAAGGTACGTCTCGCACGTGAAGCAGTCCTCTCTGCAGCCGCCCGGGCACACGAGACGTCTGTGCGCGACTGCCTTAGGCAACGGCAACCTGGCCTCTCCGCACTAGCGGATGCGCTTAGCCAACTATCCGCGATGCAGGGCTGAGGTGTCGTTCGCCCTCGTGGCGGCCATCTGTCCATGCGCCAGTGATTGCCACAAACCTTAAGAAAGCCAACGTTCCCGCCCCCCATGTCGGCCACCCGCCTCGGGAAAACCACCGTAACCGTTCACAGGACCCCGTCCTTGCAGGGCTACCAGAAATTCCCGATTCTGCGCGCGTCGGGTCGACAGGCGGCCCAGTTAACGCAGAGCGAGGCGTATGCGTCGGACATCGAAGCAATGGGAACGAATTATTGCGGAATATAAGGCTTCGGGTGAAGCCATGCGGACATTCGCTTCGCATCGGGGAATTCCACTGAGCACCCTGACGTGGCGCATTCGCCGGCATCGGCAAGCGGGGCGGACGGACCAAGCGCAACAAGTTGGTTTTGTCGAGGTGGTGGGTTCTTCTGCAGTGTCGCACCTTCGTATTCGCACCGGGACGGGTGTGGAATTGGAGTTTGGTTGCCTGCCACCGGCCTCCTGGGTATCGAAATTGCTTGGAGGACTGGCATGATCGGGGTTCCGGCGTCGGTGCGCATTCTGCTCTGGAGTGAGCCGGTCGATGGTCGCAAGGGATTCGATGGCCTGGCCATGCTCGTTCGTTCTGTCGGTGAGGACCCGTTCAGCGGGCACCTGTACGTGTTTCTCTGTCGGCGTCGGCACACAGTGAAACTGTTAACGTGGCAACGCGGCGGTCTTTTGCTGACGAGCAAACGTCTGGACCGAGGTCGTTTCCAGCCACCGACGGCAGCCGCCGGAACGCGCGTGGTGCTCGACGGCGTGGACCTGTCGTTGCTCCTGGATGGTACTGAAGTGGCGAAGGTCCATCGTGCACCCGCCTGGCAGCCCACCGAGCCGTACGCCAGCGGCATGAGCACAATGAAGCACCAGAGGGATCGACAACGCCGCCTGAATGTGATCTTGAATGGGCATGACGATTCGCCCCCCAGATATCAGCGAGTTGCAGTCGCATGTGGATGCGCAGGGCCTTCCATTGCTGCTGGCCTGGCAGCAGCAGGTTGCGGAAATGCTGGCGAAACAGGCGCACCGGATCGAGCAGCTCGAACGGATGGTTTTCGGTCCGCGCTCTGAAAAGATAACGCCGATCCAGCAGGAAGTGTCCCGTCAGGCAAATGCGGCAGAGGTGGAGGCACTTGCCAGGCGCCTGGCTGAAGCAGATGGCCGAACGGAGCCATCACCGCAAGATGAGCAAACCGCCCGCCGCAAGATAGGACGCGCTGCTTCGGAAGCGACGCGGGCCAAACAAAGCAAAGCCCGTGCAGAATCTGCGCCGATTCTGGAGCAGACCATCGAAGTCAGTGAGGAGGACATCCCCGACGGCATGTCACTCGACGAGTTCAGGCGACTGGGGCAGGGAGAAACGCGCACCATCGTCTCGTATGTGAAGGGCCACTATGTCATCAAGCGATACACCCTTCAGACAATGCAGCATGTGGAGCAGTCCAACGTGATCGTGCAGGCGAAAATGCCGGAGCGCTCTCTGGTCGCTGGCGGCAAGTACGATGTGACCTGTTACACGCAGTGTGT
>JAGWVZ010000863.1 GCA_018970625.1 Myxococcales bacterium
GGTAACACGCTGGTCCGGCGGGGTCGCCCACCTGCGGCCAAGACCAAGGTCGCGCTCACCGTGCGCTACGACGCCGACGTGATCGCCGCCTTTCGCGCCACAGGCAAAGGCTGGCAGACGCGGATGAACGACGCGCTGCGGGAGTGGCTGGCGAATCGCGACGAGAGTCCGTAGCCGTATCGATCAACCGTCTTGCCGGAGTTACGCTAGCATCAGGCCCTTACTTCCTTACTTGTTTATTTCCTTACTGAGGTGCAGTCATGTTGGCCAAACGCACCAGCAAGAACCAGATCACCTTGCCCAAGGCCGTGGTGCAAAGCGTTGGCGAAGCTGAGTACTACGACGTCACGGTGCAGGGCGGCAACATCGTGTTGGCGCCGGTGCGGCTTCACCAGGCCGACGCGGTGCGAAGCAAGCTCCAGGAACTCGGCATCACCGAGAGCGACGTTCAAGACGCCATCGCCTGGGCCCGCAAGGGTCGATGAATCCGCCGCGCGTCGTGCTGCACACCAACTGCGTGGTGTCGGCGCTGGTCTTTGGCTCGGGGCGTTTCCTTGCGTTGCGCCAGCGCTGGCAGTCGCAACAAGTCACGCCTCTGGCCAGCCACGACACTGTCAGCGAACTACTACGGGTGCTGGCGTACCCAAAGTTCAGGCTGTCGCCGGGCGAGCAGCAGACCCTGCTGGGCGACTACCTGCCGTGGGTAGAGACAGTGCGGCTTCATACGACACCGACCGGCTTGCCCCCGGTGCGTGACGACCACGACGTGATGTTTCTGGCACTGGCTCGGTGCGCACGCGCTGACGCCTTGGTCACCGGTGATAGCGACTTGCTGGCCGTGGGCGCCCAATTCGAGATCCCGATCCTGACCCCGGCCGGGTTTGAAGATTGGCTGGGGCAGCGGCGCTGAGGGGTGGCTCGCGAAAACTGACGGGGCCACGATCGGTGATTTGGACGATGCAGAAGACCCCTCGTCCACAACAGAATGGCGACATGCCACTGACCTTTCAGCCCCGACCCGGGAGCGTCGTCTACTGTGACTTCGTGGGGCTGCGGGCGCCCGAGATGATCAAACGGCGGCCAGTCGTTATCGTCAATCGGCTCCTGCGCCCCTGATATCATTCCTATCTGACATTCCCTTGAGAGATAGGCATGGAAACCGTCAACGTCAGCAGCCTCAAGAACAACCCTAGCGAAGCCCTGCGCATGGCCCGCAACGACGTGGTCGTGGTGATGAACCGCGACCGCCCGGACGCGCTCATGGTGGGCATCGAGGCAGTGGGCGCGCTCGATGTCGCCGGTGTGCGGCCCGCGCTGGCCACAGCACTGTTCCGCGATGGCCAACTCTCGCTGTCGCGCGCCGCCAAGCTGGCGCAGATGCCGGTGGCGGTCTTTGTGCAGCACGTCTCACGCCTCGGCATCCCGGTCATCCGGCTCGATGCTCAGGAGACGGCACAAGACCTCGACACCCTCGACGAATGGCTCGCCTCGTCCTGACGGATGCCAGCCCACTCATCGGGCTGGCTCGAGTCGATGGCGTCGACTGGCTGCGGGCGCTGTTCGGCGCAGTGTGGTGGCCGCCCGAGGTCCGCGCAGA
>JAGWVZ010000090.1 GCA_018970625.1 Myxococcales bacterium
GCCGGTTTTCTTGCTCCGGGGGCCTACACGCTCGACCTGTACTCCTACTCGGTTTACACCGATGTGCCCTACACCATCGCGACGCGGCAGTTACCCCTGGTGCCGGTCAACCCGCTGCCTCTGTCGGCTGGTGCCTCGCTGACGGGTACTCTTGATTCCAGCTCGCCGCGCAACAGCGCTGGATTGATGGCCGCGTTCATGTCCGTGCAGGCTGGTCAGGTGGGTAGCCTGGACCTGTTCCTGAACTCCACCGACCCCAACGCCAGCGTCACCGTCTTCGATGATCTCGGGAACTATGTGACCAGCGGGTATGGGTATGGCGGGTCGACGTCTCCGGCGACCACGATCATGGTCTCGCCAAGTCGACAATACATGGTGGTGCTGACGTCGGCGGTGGCTGGAACCACCTGGTCAGTCAGCCTCCGTTAGAGAACCAGCTTGCGCTGAAAAGGCAGCCTGTCGTCCTTCCACTCCCGTTGTGTCATGATGGAAGGGGTCACGTCGTATCCGGGGAACGGGCACGCACACATCACAAGACAGAAATGTGCACGTTATGCACGCCTCTGTCGACGTAAGTGACCAACTTTGCTAGCGTCACCACCATTCGTTTGCACACTTGCATCGGTATCGGCCCATGCGTCTTTCTCTCTCCTGCGTTGCTTATCTCTTTGTGCTGACCGCCTATGTTGCCTGCGGAACGGCACCTCAGCCTGATGAAGGCGTTGTCGATGCTTCGGCAGACGCCACAGCTGATGGTTCAGGCGGTGATGTGGTCGCTGATGTCGGTGTTGATGACACGCTCGGGCTTGATGGTGACAATGAGGTGAGCAGTGATACCGATCCACTGCAGGACGCAGTTCAGCCATCCGACACGACGGACGCGTCAGATAACGACGCGGACGACGACTCTCCCGACTTCTCGGAATGCGGGGAAATCGAGTGCGTTATTGGCGTCCCAAGCTGTAACGGGAGCCTCCTTTTCAACTGCGAAGTGCTCTCCAACGGATGTCCGGGTCTGGTGCTCGTTCAAGACTGCGGCGCTGATGGACTGGTGTGTACCGCGGTGGAAGGCGTGAGCACCTGCGCCACAGAGCCAGCCTGCGACGACGGAGTCTTCAACGGCACCGAGACCGACCTGGACTGCGGTGGTGAATGCGATCCTTGTCGTGACGGCCGACAGTGTGAAGAGCCCGGCGACTGCATCTCGAACTCCTGCGTAGCCGGCATTTGTACGGCCCCATCATGTACCGATGGGCAGATCAACGGCGTCGAGACCGATGTGGACTGTGGTGGTGCAGTGTGTGCACCTTGTGCCGACGACTCGTCCTGCGCCGAAGCGATCGACTGTGTAAGTGGCGTGTGCGAAAGCGGATTTTGTTCTCCGGCAAACTGCTCCGACACGGTGAGCAATGGCAATGAGACCGGTACCGACTGCGGTGGTGACTGCCCTGGTTGCCCTGCCGAGTCCCCCTGTCTGGACGCTGACGACTGCCTGTCGCTGCAGTGTACTGACGGCCTCTGTCGCGAGCCATCCTGCGAAGATGGCCTGCAAAATCAGGATGAGTCCGATGTGGACTGCGGCGGCACGCGTTGTGCCGCATGTCCTCCGGGCGCCGTATGTTCTGTTGCCCGTGATTGCACGTCGTCCATCTGCACGGACGGTACCTGCATTGCCGCCACATGCGGAGACGGTGTCGTCAATAGCTCGGCCGAGGAGTGCGACGGTGGTGGTGAAACCATCACCTGCGATGCCAACTGCACCGCTCGCGCCTGTGGCGATGGCACCATCAACGCCACCGCCGGAGAGACCTGCGACGGCGGCGGTCCATCCGCGACCTGCGATTCCGATTGCACTGCGGCCTCGTGTGGCGACGGCTTCATCAATCTGCTCGCCGGCGAAGAGTGTGACGACCGTGGTGAGTCGATTGCCTGTAACGCGAATTGTACGCCCGCCCGTTGCGGCGACTCTGTCGTGAACACGATTCGCGGCGAAGTTTGCGACACGGGCAGCGCCTCGGTCAGCTGTGACGCCGACTGTACAGCTCCGCTGTGTGGTGATGGTGTTGTCAACGCCGCCCGCGGAGAAGCCTGCGATGCCGGGCGCGAGTCGGCCACCTGCGATGCCGACTGCACACCCGCTACCTGCGGTGACCGCGTCATTAACGCGACAGCCGGTGAGACCTGCGACACCGGAACGCCCACCGCCGAATGCACCGCCGTGTGTCAGGCGCCCCGTTGTGGCGACGGCATTGTGCAGGCCGATCGAGGCGAGCAATGCGACACGAGTGGCCCCTCGGCAACCTGCACTGCCGCGTGCCGCGCCCAGACACTTTGCGGAAATGGTGTTCGCGACGCCGGCGAAGCCTGCGATACCGGCGGTGAGAGCCCGACCTGTAACGCCGATTGCTCAGCCGTCCGTTGTGGCGATAACATCGTCAACTTTACCGCCGGCGAAACCTGCGACGCTGCAACGCTCCCCACCGCTACCTGCGATGCCAATTGTACGACCGCCTTCTGCGGCGACGGCCAGTTGAATGCGGTCGCCGGGGAACTCTGCGACGATGCAAACACGTCCTTCGGAGACTGCTGTTCCACCACCTGTCGACCGCAGCTCTGTGAGACAGAGTCCAACAACCTCACCACGACCGCGAATGCACTGGCCGTCGATACCACGGTGTTCGGACGCATCACCGCCGGAGAGTTCGACTTCTTTCGCATTACCGTGCCTGCCAATACGGGGCTCCGCATCGTCACCGGCGGTTCTACCATCGACACATGCACCAATGCGACCGATACCATTATTCGTCTGCTCAACTCGGCTGGCACAGAGCTGGCTCGCGACGACGACGACGCCGACACCGGACTATGCTCGCTCATCAGCCCCGAACGCGACACCGGCGCCTACAATCTCTCTGCAGGAACCTATTACATCGAGGTGCGAGGGTTCAGCAGCACCGTCGCCTATGAGTATTCGCTGCGCTGGAGTGTTGCACAGTCCTGCGGCAACGCCATCATTGAGCCGGGTGAAACCTGCGACGGTGGATCGGACTGTGGCACCAACTGCCGCCGTCTGGCTGTTTGCGGAAATGGATTCATTGATACCGGCGAGTCTTGCGACGACGCCAATACCGCCAACGGGGACGGGTGCGGTGCGACCTGCGCCGTGGAAAATGTGCAGGATGAAGGCGAAGGCTTCAACGACAGCAGCTTTGTGGCAAGCCTGCTCACACCATTCTCACTCACCGCGCGCGTATTCGTGGCTGGTGCCCTCTCCACCACAACCGACCGCGACTACCTCCCCATCACCATTCCCGCCGAGGGTGTCTATCGCTTTGAGGCGGCACACGAACTCAATGGCAGCTGCCCCACGAACAGCACCTTTTCAGGGCCGACGCTCAGCGTTCGCTCAACCAGTGACGTTGCGCTCGTCTCCTCAACATCGGGCGGACCAGACCGCTGTCCCGGCCTGACCGTGTGGCTGCCTGCAGGCTCCTACTACCTGCGTTATGGAACGTCTTCTGACACGGCGACACTGGCAGCCGTGGTACCCTACTACCGTATCTCCATGGAGCGCATTCAAGCCCGTGGCGCCGAATCCGAACCAAACGACAGCATCATCACGGCAGACCCTGTCACAATCCCGGGATTCCTGACTGGTTTCCGCACGGGCGCCGACATCGACTACTACCGAATCGAACTCACCCGCGTCTCCAGTCTCTTCGCCGAGGTCATCGAAGGCGATGCCTCGTATGGCTGCTCGGCCAGCAACATCGATCCGCGCATCTTCATCTACAACGCGGCCGGCACCGAACTCGACGTTGATGACGACGCGGGACGGGGTCTCTGTTCGGCTCTCAATGGGGTGGGCACCACGCAGACTGAGGCGCCTGCGCTCAGCGCACTTCCCCCCGGCGTTTACTACCTCGCCGTGCGCGAGTCGGCGTTTGTTGAAATTACCGACCCTGCCGCGACGTTCAACTATCGGCTCGTCGTGTTCACACGCTCGCCCTACTGAGGCCTTGCTTCAAACGGAGCAGGGCAGGGCGGCACTCCGATTCACCACCGCTCTGAAAACCAACCGCGACACTCCGATTCACCGCCGCGCTGAACTCACCGCCGCGCTCCGATTCACCGCCGCCCTGAAATCAAGCTTTGGTACTCCTCTCTCGCCGGCACTCGTTGCGCGTGCAAACCTTCGCGGCGTTCTGATAAGACGTCGACGTTCGCTCGTTACGCCTGACCACCCGCCGTGAGTGCCATCATGTCCGATCTGTTACTCGCCATCGACCAGGGAACCACCGGCTCTACCGCTATTTTGCTCGACCGAAAGCTGCAGGTCGTTGGGCAGGCCAATCAGGAATACCCGCAAATCTACCCACAGCCGGGACACGTCGAGCATGACCCCGAAGCCATCTGGTCGTCCGTAGGTGTCGCCATACAAAACGCATTGGCGAAAGCAGGTGTCGACGCGTCGCGCATCGGTGCCATCGGCATCACCAACCAGCGCGAAACCACCGTCCTGTGGGACCGACAAACCGGAAAGCCCGTCTATAACGCCATCGTCTGGCAGTGCCGCCGCACCGCCGAGGATTGCCGACGCCTGCGCGAAGCCGGTTGGGAGAAGCTCGTGCGGGAACGTACGGGGCTGGTACTTGACCCTTACTTCTCGGGTACGAAAATTCGCTGGATTCTCGACCACGTCGACGGCACACGCGAGGCCGCCCGCAGCGGAAAACTCGCATTCGGAACCATCGACACCTTCCTGACCTGGCGACTGACCGGCGGCGCCGCACACGTCACCGACGTCTCGAATGCGTCACGTACACTGCTCATGAATCTGCATACGGGCGCATGGGACCCGGAAATGCTGCAGATATTTGGCGTTCCCGACGCCCTGCTCCCCGAAATTGTCGCCAATAACCAGAATGTTGGGGTCACAAAAGGCGTCGGCTTTCTGCCCGACGGAATTCCAGTTTGCGGCATGGCGGGCGACCAGCAATCCGCGCTCTTTGGGCAGGCCTGCTTCGAGACCGGAATGGCCAAATGCACCTACGGTACTGGCGCGTTTCTTCTCATGAATACGGGCACTTCGCCCGTGCCGAGCACCCACGGCCTGCTGTCTACCGCCGCATGGAAAATCAACGATTCCATCGTGTATGCGCTGGAGGGCAGCGCATTTATTGCTGGCGCAGCCGTGCAGTGGCTTCGTGACGGTCTCGGCTTTTTTCAGAGCTCGGCCGAAATTGAATCCCTCGCCTCCACCGTCGACGATACGGGTGGCGTGGTATTTGTGCCGGCCCTGACGGGTCTGGGCGCTCCGCACTGGAACGCCGAGGCACGCGGCGTACTGTGGGGCCTTACGCGAGGCACAAACCGCGCGCACATCGCCCGCGCCGTGCTCGAAGGCATCGCCTTTCAGAACCGGGATATTCTGGACGCCATGGAGCGCGATCTGGGGCGCCGCCTGACCATGCTCCGCGTAGATGGTGGCGCAGCAGCCAATAACCTGCTCATGCAATTTCAGGCTGACCTGCTCGACGTTCCCATTAGCCGTCCCGCCTTGCTCGAAACCACCGCGCTCGGAGCCGCGCTCTTTGCGGGTCTGGGGGCGGGATGGTTCACCGATACCAACGACATTGCTGCCGCATGGCGGGAGCAACGACGCTTTATGCCCGCCATGTCCTCTGCTGTGCGCGGAGCACACCTCGACCGCTGGCGCGAAGGTCTGCGCCGCGTCTGAATTGGGAGTTTCCGGATAATGGTGAATTCCAACTCCCCGTAAATACCGGCAATTATCCGGGGACCACCGCACGCTGCCGCATCAGGCCTTCCTGAGCGGTCGACGCCACCAGTTTTCCGTCCTGCGAGAAAATGCTGCCGCGCACCAGTCCGCGCGAACCGCATGCCGCCGGACTGTCGATCACATACAACAGCCACTCATCGATTCGGAACGGACGATGAAACCACATCACGTGGTCCAGGCTGGCGACCTGCATCCCCGGTGAAAGCCAGTTAATGCCGTGCGGCTGCAGCGCTGTCGTCAGAAAAGAATAATCCGACACATATGCAGCCATATATCGGTGAACCTGCAAATCATCGGGCAGTCGGTCGGTCGTGCGCAACCAGTACATACGACGCGGCGGCTGTGGTGTCGGCGAAATCGGGTCGTCAAGCGGGTCGATCGTACGCAGCTCAAACGGGCCCTGCACCAGCGCTCGCTCACGCATCCCCGGCGGCAACCGATGCGCCTGCTCCATCAACACCTCAATATCCGTCCGCAGTGTCTCGGGCGCCGGCGCGTCTGGCATCACGTCCTGATGCTCAAAGCCTTCCTCGCTCACCGCAAACGACGCTGACATAAAGAAAATCGCCTTGCCATTCTGAATGGCAACCACTCGCCGGGTCGTAAACGATGAGCCATCCCGAATCCGCTCCACCTCATACACAATCGGCAATTTCACATTACCCGGAAGCAGAAAATACGCGTGCAGCGAGTGCACCAGCCGGTCGGCCGGCACCGTCTGAACCGCCGCCGACAACGCCTGCCCCAACACCTGTCCACCGAACACGGTACCCCAGCCCAGGTCCTGACTCTGTCCCCGAAACAGATTGATCTCAATACGCTCCAGCGACAACAAACCAACCAGATGACTCAGTACCGGATTCATGAACACTCCTGTCGTTACAAGGCTCGCCCGACGGCTTTGCCGGATACGAACATGTGCCCGCATACGCAACCCCCTTCTCAGCCGCAGCGACCGGGTCTAAAGACGACCCCTGCTTCCCGCCGGTGAGTAAACCATGTCTCGACTCGCATTCCGCCCTGCCTCTCTGCTCGCCCTGATCGCCACATCTGTGGCGTGCGCCCCCGTGGCGCCTCAGGTTTCCCCTGATGCCACCCCTTCGGCAGAGTCGGCTTCTGGCACCCCCACAGCGCCCGAAGATGCCGCAAACGCTTCGCAGGGCGGCGGTACGTCCCCACCCGAGGCGACCCAGCCAGCCGAGATGCACGCAGACAACGGCTCGGGTGCAAATTCAGGTGTGATCGCACTGGCCGCAGAAGGCTCCAATGCTACAGCCGCAGATGTGGCGGCAGCAGTTGCCGTCGAGCTGCCGTTGATCGTCGCGCCGGGGTCGTGTCTCGACGGCGCGAGTATTCCCGACCGCGGTGAAGATTTTCTCTCGGAATTACTCGCCCAGTATCCCGATAAATTCGCGGATATTGTCGCGAGTGCGGAAGACCGCCGTGCACAGATTCGGGTGGGCGAGGTTGGCACAAATCCTGATGGCAGTGCCTGTATCCGATATTATTCGTGGCGTGAGGAAGCCGAATATTTCTATCCCGCAAGCGCCATCAAGACCGTAGGTGCAGTCGCCGCTTTGCGTACGCTTGAGCCTTTTGCGAACGATGGCTGGACGGTCGATACGTCACTTCGAATTGGCCAGCGAACCATTACTACACAGGAAGGCAACACCGTGGACGTTGGAGCAGGTCGAACTACCACGTTACGCAGTTTGCTGAACACAACGCTGATAGAGTCGTCCAACCCCGGATTTAATGCGCTCTACGACATTGCGGGCATGGAATCGTGCAATCAGCAAATGTGGGCCGCCGGCTTTGATCAGATTCGCCTGTTTCATCGTCTGCAAATGGGCGGTACCGACCCCGACGCACACCGATTTATGCCGGCCGTCGACGCCCGCATCGACGGCGAGTGGGTCACCCTGCTCGACGCGCGCGAAACACCCGTCGACAATGCACCGCCCGACAATACCGGCGCTCGCCTCGATATTGGCCAGGCATATGTTGATGACAACACCTCGGCTGAGGTTGATGGGCCGCTGTCATTCGCAAGAAAGAACTGGATTTCCCTGCGGGATTTGCAGGGCATTATCCTGAACCTGATTCACCCCGAGCTCGACGGCCCTGAACGCGACCTCGGCCTCACCGACGACCACCGCCAATTGCTCGTCGACATCATGACCGGGCCACTCGCCGACGCCGGTGGTACCTCGGCCGCCGACCGTGAATCGCGCTTCAAGCCATTAATCCCAGGAGTATTGCGCGTCATTCCCGACCGCGCACAGCTGCAGTACACCAACAAAGCGGGTCGCGCGTACGGCTTCCACCTTGACAGCGCGTACATCCGAAACCTGCAGAACGGTCGTTCCTTCTACGTCGCCGTCACCATCCACGTCGACTACGACGGCGTCATGAACGACGGCGCCTACCGCCACGAGGCGGTGTCGTTTCCCTTCCTTCAGGACGTTGGCGAGGTGCTCGCCCGGGCGCTGCTGGTAGAGGATCAGGGCACCACTCTTGCCGCACCACCGGCCCGGTGATAAACGCGCGGGCGTTCTGCTTCCTCTCGCCCGTGGTACGTACATGGCTCTGTCTCTTCGCCCGATCGCTGATGTTGCTCAGGAACTTGGACTCGATCCGGCACACGTGCTGCCATGGGGAAGGCATCGCGCAAAGGTCGATCTGGCGGCTTTGAACAATCGGCCCGAGACCGGGCGTCTGATTCTTGTCTCAGCCATCAACCCCACGCCGCCCGGCGAAGGCAAGACGACCACGTCCATCGCGCTCGCCATGGGGCTTCGCCTGCGTGGTCGAAGGGCGGTGGCTGCACTGCGTCAGCCGTCGATGGGACCGGTTTTCGGCGTCAAGGGCGGTGGCACCGGCGGCGGTCGTGCGACGTTTGAGCCGGCGCAGGATATTAACCTGCATTTTACCGGTGATATTCATGCCGTGGCGTCAGCCCATAATCTGCTCGCCGCCCTGGCAGACAACGCGGCCTATTATCAGGACCCGGTTAACCTGAACCCGCAGGCCATTACCTGGCCCCGCACCATGGACATGAACGACCGGTTTCTTCGGAACACCATCGTGGGTCTGGGCGGCCGCTCGCACGGCACCCCGCGTGAAACGCGCTTCGACATTACGGCCGCCAGCGAAGTCATGGCTATTCTTGGCATGGCCACCTCGCTCGAAGACCTCTCCGAGCGCTGTGGTCGCATTGTGATCGGCAAAACCCACGACGGAAAACCCGTGCGCGCCGCCGATATCAATGCTGGTCCCAGTATGGCCGCACTGCTGAAGGATGCGCTCATGCCAAACCTGGCGCAGACGGCCGAGGGTGGCCCGGTCATTGTGCACGGCGGCCCATTTGCGAATATTGCGCATGGCTGTAGCACCATTCTGGGCACCCAGTTGGGCATGAAATACGCCACCGAAGTCATCACGGAAGGTGGATTTGGATTTGACCTCGGTGGCGAGAAATTCCTCGATATCAAATGCCGTACAGGCGGCTTCTGGCCGCGCCTCGTGGTGCTTGTCGCCACACTGCGCGCCCTCAAGTCACACGGTGGCGTGGCGCTGGAAGCGACGACCGAACCAAACGCGGGAGCACTTCAGCGCGGATTTGACCACTTGAAGAAGCATCTGGAAACAGCAAAGGCATTCGGTTTGCCGGTGGTAGTTGCGATCAACGGTTTCCCGACGGATACCGCCGAAGAAATGCAATTGCTGCGTGATTTCTGTGCTGAAAATGGTGCAGCCTGCGCGGCGCACACCGCATTCGCGCACGGCGGCGAAGGCGCCCTGGAATTGGCCGACGCGGTGCTCAAAGAGTTGGCGCAGACCGATGCTTCGCCCCCGACTCCGAATTTCGCCTACGAGCTGGACGCACCGCTTCACGACAAAGTCCGTGCCGTCGCGCAACGTGTTTACGGCGCCCGCGATGTGATTCTGGCCCCTGCCGCGCAGAAGCAGGCGCGCGAAATCGAGAAACTCGGTGGCGCCTCGTTACCCGTGTGCATGGCCAAAACCCACCTCTCTCTGTCCGACGATCCGACTCGTCAGGGCCGCCCTCGCGACTTTGATATCACCGTGCGCGAGCTGCGCCTCTCGGCCGGCGCGGGATTCGTTGTGGCGCTTACGGGCGAAATTATGACCATGCCCGGCCTACCCAAAGTCCCCGCCTCACGCCGGGTACGTATTGAGCCCGATGGACGGATTCTCGGATTGATGCAGGGCGAGTAACAGGCCGTTCAGGTTGCC